>JAAYBR010000048.1 GCA_012730045.1 Candidatus Hydrogenedentota bacterium
CCCCGCACGCGACTAAGGGCGCAGGCATGCCTTGGCGGCTCCCCCCTATTGTGCGAGTGGTTCCGGAGGGGGGAACCACCGATGAACACCGATGAACACCGATAAAGCGTGCGGAGGCAGGGGGGGGCGGGGCCAGAGGAGTCCTTTCTTCAACGACATTCCCGCCTTCGGCGGTCTGGGGTTCGCCATGACGCCGACTGTGTCCGCCCCCCACTTTTGTGGCAGACATGTGGAGTGCGGTGGCAGAGCGCAGCGGCGACACCGCTTTGGCCGGGGGATGATCCCTGCCGCCCCCGCCCCGACGGACGCTTCTCTTTCTCAGAAAGCCAAAGCGGCGTCGTTGCCGCCGCACTCCAAGGGACGGTGCCGCCGTTGTTCCGCCCGTTCATCGCCTCGGGGTCTCCGCGTCTGCTACCATTGCCCCTCCACGGCCTCTTCGCCGTGGGGGAATGGACGCATGAGCGAGACGGCAACAGCACACACGGCGGCAACCGGGCCTGCGGCGCGGGGCGCGGCGGCGCGCGGCGCGCGGGGCACGGACCTGACCACGGGCAGCGTGCCCCGGCACCTGCTCGTCTTTTCGCTGCCCATCCTGATGGGGAGCCTGCTGCACACGGCGTACATGGTGGTGAACGCGGTGTGGATCGGGCGCTTTCTGGGCGCGGAGGCCATGTCCGCCATCACGGTGACCTTTCCCATTTTCTTCGTGCTGATGGCCGTGGCGGCGGGGCTCACACAGGCGACGAGCATTCTGGTGTCCCAGGCCTACGGCGCGCGGGACTATGACCGGGTGGCGCGGGTCATCGGGAACTCGACGGTCCTCATCGGGGGGGTGGCGGCGCTCTGCCTGGCCGCGGGCGGGCTGGGGGCGGAGCCGGTGCTGCGGGCCATGCGCACGCCGCCGGAGGTGCTGCCCATCGCGGTCTCGTACTTCCGCGTGTTTCTCTGGACAACGCCGTTCATGTTCGGCGTGTTTCTGCTCGCGTCGTCCCTGCGGGGGGTGGGCGACTCGAAGACGCCGCTGTGGTTCCAGGGGGGCTCCCTGCTGCTTACGGCGGCGCTGGACCCGCTGCTCATGTTCGGGGGACTGGGGCTGCCGCGCCTCGGGCTCAACGGCACCGCCTATGCCACCATCCTCTCGCAGGCCCTGGCGCTCGGCGCGCTGGCCTGGCATCTGCGCCGCCGGAACCACATCGCCTCGCCCCATTGGCGGCGCCTGCGCGTGGACGGGCCGACAACGCGGGTCACCCTGCGGATCGGCGTCCCCTCCATGCTCCAGCAGCTGCTGGTGTCCGTCGGGATGATGGTGATCGTGGGGCTGGTAAACCCCTACGGCGCCCACAGCTCCGCCGCCTTCGGCATTGCCATGCGCATAGACCAGATCGCGTTCATGCCCGCCATGGCCGTCGGCATGGCCGTGGCGACCCTCGCCGGACAGAACATCGGCGCGGGCCACTATGACCGCGTCGGCGAGGTGTTCCGGTCGGGCGTCGCGCTGAGCTGCGGCCTGACCGCCCTGGCGGCGGTGCTCGCCTTCTGCCTGCCCGCGTGGCTGATGGGCCTGTTCACGCCCGAGGCCGACGTCATCGCCGTGGGCGCGACCTACCTCCGCATCGCGAGCCTGGGCTACCTCCTGTTCGCCGTCATGTTCGCGGGGAACGGCGTGGTCAACGGCGCCGGCCACACGGGGGCCACCACGGTCTTCACCTTCATCGCCTTCTGGGCGGTGCGCATCCCCATGGCGGCGTTCCTGTCCGGCCACTGGGGGCGGGTCGAGGGGGTGTGGTACGGGAATCTGGCGGGGCTGGCGGTGGGCATGGGCGTGAGCCTGGCCTACTACTTCTCCGGCCGGTGGAAAAAGCCGGTGGTCCGGCGCGGGACTCCGTAGCGCGGGGGCACGAAAGGCGGGTGCCGCCGTAGCGCCGGCGTCTCGCCGGCCTTGCTCTGGTCTTGCTCTGGCCCGGCCGGGTTCCGTGCGCCCGAAGACAGGGCCGCCGGGACGGCGGCGTTACGCAACACGGGTCAATGACCCGGTCTCTTGCGGCGGGGGGGAGAGGGGCCTGAAAACAGGCGGGCTTAAAAGAAATGGCGTACCCGGAGGGACTCGAACCCCCAACCTTCTGGTCCGTAGGGACTAAAAGCGGGTTTTTCGAGTTTTCGCCCGCGCATCGGCGACGCTGTAAACCCTTTGTTTTCAAGTTTGTCTGACAAGGGAAGAATAACACACCTCGCATACAATTGCAAGTGATTTTACCCAAAACCGGGTAAATTACCTAGCAAGTTGTTTTCGGTGAGTGCATGAAGGGGTCAGGCATGACAAACACAATAGGACCGCGCCACAGCCCCGCAGAGCGCGTTTCTCCCTCCGGTGGTCTGTTCACCCGCCTCCGGTCGTGATCGTGCCCCCTGCGGCCTCTGTGGCGGTCTATTCTTGGAACCTTCACCGCCGCCACCTCACCACCTCACAGCGGGCAATGGTGGCGACCGCCGTGCTCCCGATGCTGGAGGAACAGGCGAAAGAGCGCATGAAGGAAGCCGGGGCGAAGGGTGCGGCAATCGCAGGGAAGGGGAGGCCCGCACAGAATGATAGGGGGGTCGCAAATTTGCGACCCCCCGAAGAGGTGGACAACAAACACCTCGCATCCGCAGACGCGGCCACCATGTTGAACGTCTCCCCGCGCAGTGTACAGACCGCCAAGAAGGTGCAACAGGCCGCGCCGGAACTCGCTGAAAAGGGAAACCCCCGGCCAGCGGGTGCCAGCCGGGGGCGGGGAGCATGTGCCCCTATGCCGAGAAACTATTTTTCGCGCAGATGGCGAGCGCGGAGCATGTCGCCCAGCGGTAGGGCCTGTCCCGGCTCCGGGAAGGGGTACACCGTCTCCCGGCTCCGGGCAACGGCCCTGATAGCCTCGGAAAGTTTTCCGTTAGGCTCATGCGGTCGGACAGCCTCGGCCAGTGCGGCGCGGATCATGCGGGCGAGGGGGGTGTTACTCTCCATTGGAAGCATCCTCGAGCATGTCGGTTATCAGGCGGTGCCCAGTGGCCAGCCGCGCGACGGCGAGGGCGCGGAAGCTCCGGGGCGAACACGCGCCGCCGAGGTGCCCCCCACGCTTCGGGTATGCCGCCGAAAACTCGCGGACCCGCCCCTCGGCCTGATGATGCAGCACATGGAGCCGCTGGGCCGCCGCGTGCATCTCCGCCACGGCGCGCTCGATGATCACGGCCTCGGCGTCCTGGGCCGCGTGAAGCTCCGCCAGGGCGTCGCCGACTTCCGCGCGCGCCTCCGGCTCGGCATCTGCGCGGGCAATGCGGACGGCCTCGGCGTGGGCGCGCAGAACGGACTCCAAGTCTGCGACTTCCCCCCTGTGCTTCGTGATCGTCTTGCGCGCCGTCTGTCCTCCCTCGCCGTCGGCGAGTTCCTGCGCAAGGTCAGCCTCGGCGCGGCTCAGTCCGCCGCGCGCGGCCTCCAGTTCGTGGGCGATGACAGCGGCGGCGGCCTCCAGGCTGCGGACGTGGTGAAGTGCTTCAATCATGGTCTGCCTCCAGAATCTGCGCGGCCAGCGCGCGGAGTTCGTCGTCTGTCATTTTGGTGTAGGGATTCTCCCCGCTGGGATCGGTCGGCGCGATTTTCTGCGGCGCGTCAAGGCCGTTGAGCTTCGCGCGCCGTTCCATGATGCGGAGGACGCGGTCGGCGGCGGGAAACACGCCCGCAAGTGCTTTTTCCCATAGCGCGGCCTGCATCTCGTCGAGTCTCTGGTTTTCCAGCTCGCGCAGATGCTCGGCCAGTTCGGCGCACTCGGCCAGCGTCTCGGCCAGCGCGTCGCGGACGTAACGGTAGGCGGTTGATGTGTCCACGCCGAGAGTGTCGCCGATCCCGGCGAATGTCAGGCCTTTGATTCGCAGTGCCAGGGCGTCGGCACGTCGCCCGGCGGCGGCTGCGCAGTCGGGCCTAGCCTTGGCGGTGTGTCTTTTTGTGGGCCGTACATTGTCAGTCATTAGCGCGCTCCTTCTTCCGGTCGGGGACCGCCCGCAGTGTGTGCGCGTCCGTGGGCGGCTTCGGCGGTGAGAGGCGCGGCATGGGCTTCACGGGCTTCTGGCGCGTGTTCGTGAAGTGCTGGCCGTGCCCCGCGACGATGACGCGGGCGGGCCTTTTGGGGGTGTCGGTCATTTTCTGGTTTCCTTTCACGGTTTGCCCGTTATGGCCTATTTCCGGCCCTTGGGGCGTTTTTAGGGTTTCAGCGGATACAGACAAGGCTGGGGAGGTGAACGCGTCTCCTGCGGCCTCCTGCGCGTTTCTTTTCGCGATGCAGTCGCGGAGTTCCACCACCAGTGGGCGGATTGTCTCCGCGTAGTCCATCCCGGCGGATTCAGCGTCACGGATGGATGCGTACAGCTCCCCTTCCCGGCGGCGCAGCCGCCCAGGCATGTCTTGGGGCGTCTGCGCCGATCCGCACCCTGTAGCGCAAGCGGAAGGGGGCGCGTCGGTGCTGCGCCCCTTCCTGCTAACGGGGGGGTTAAAGGGGGGGGATTCCGCCCTCTGCGTCAACCGCGTCAACCGCGTCAACCTCTTAAGGGAAACACGCGGTTGGCGCACCCGGTTGGCGCACCCTGCGGGGCGGTCAGAAGGGCACATCGTATTCCTCCTCCGTGTAAAGTTCATCGAACACCCCCCCGGCGGGCTGTAGTGTCTCGACTTCGTGACGGTTCGGCTTGCGGACAGTCTCGACGCGGAGTTTCCCGGCAGCGACAAGGGACTGGACAGCCGCCTCGACATCGCGGTTGCGCGCCCAGCCGACGGCGGCCAGGACGGCGGAAACCAGCCGCCCGGCGTCGCCCTTGCCTTGACAGACGGCGCGCGGGTTGATGATCACCGCAGGGTTGTTATGCACCCATCGCAGGACGGCCGCCTCGACTTCCCGGCGGTCATGCGTCACGGGGCCGCCAATGGACTCCAGACAGCCGCCGTCGCCCACGGACACAATGCGCAGATGCAGACGCGCCTCACCGCTGGAAAACTGCGGCTTAGTGTTACTCAATTCGAGGGTGCCGTCTGCGGTGCGTTTCAGCTCCCACGCGCCGCGCGCCTCATCGGTTACGGCGGAGCTTCCCCGGACATTCTCGGCGGATGCGTCGCCCTTCCCCGTGCCTTTGCGCGTGTGCGCCAATACCAGCACGGCGGCCTCGGAGTCCCGCGCAATGTCGCCCAGGACGGCCATAAGCTCGCCCATCGCGGCAGCGTCATTTCCGTCAATGGCACCCCCAGCACGGCGCAGCGTGTCCACCACGACTAGCGCGGGCCTCATGGCGCGGACCGCCGCGCGCAGCTCCCGGCAAAAGGCGGTCGGGCGGACATTCCCCGCGCGGTCAAGTTCTACCAGCGGACCGGGGGTGTCGAGGAGGTGGACATGCTGCGCCATGTCGGCGGCCATGCGGTCAGCGTCGAGGCGGTGGTGCATCTGGAGGGCGCGCCACCGTTTCGCGGCAATGTGGCGGGAGTCTTCATAGCTCAGGGTCACGACATCGCCATGGGCAAGAGGTGCCATGCCATTGATGAGCGCGCGGCCATGCGCGACGGACACCTCCAGACTGCGGGCAAGCATGCTTTTTCCGACGCCTCCGGGAGCCGCCAGCACCGTCACGACGCCGCGCAGCAACCAGCCGTCCACCAGCCACGGCAGCGGCGCGGAGGCAAGGCCGTCAAGGTTTGACAAGTCGGCGAATTGCAGCCCCGCGCCCGTGTCTCCGCTCAATGCGGCCATGCGCTCTAGGATCGCGGTTTCATCGTCTCCGGCGGTCACAGCGCGGCGCAGCTCCCCGGCCAGTGCGTCACGCTCGACCGCCCGCAGGAAGTCGCGCACATCGCCCGCACAGAGCGCGGGGGACTGTGTTGGCGGGGCCAGCGGGTCAAATAGCACCCGGACAAGACCGCTCTCGTTGAGACGGATAACGGCCTCATGGACGGCCTCCTCCGTGATCGGCGCGCGGTCTGCATCCATGCGCTTGATGATGTCCACCAACACCTCGAACGGATGCCCAAGTCCGCGCAGATCGGCAGGCAGGGACACCAGCTCGCGGACGGCCTCGGCGTTGCCCTGGGCTGCGCGACGGATCAGACGGCCCAGCGAGTCAGCGGCCAGCGATGCGGCGCGGGTGATGGGGTCCGCGCGTGGGGTCATTTCAAGCACCCTCGGCGACGGAGGTTTTCCCGCGCCTCGGCCACGGCCTTGTCGCGCTCGGCGTCGGTGCGGGTGCGCTCCGTCTGCGCCGGGGTGGGCGCGGCGGATGCAGTCAGCGGGCGGTCGGCCTGGGCCAGCCGCTGGCCGAAGTCTCGGAGAGCATCCTCCGTGACGCGAATCTCGCGCCCCATGCGGAGGTATTTCAGAGACACGCCACGGCACCCCTTGCGGCACCATCGCCACACTGTGACGGTGGACGGGCGTTTCCCGCCGCGCCCAAGGTATGCAGCGGCCTCAGGGAGTGTCAAAAGGGAGGGGGAGGGGGAGGGGGTCAAGGGAGCACTCATATCCGGCAACCTTTCAGTTACTGGTGTGCTCCTTTTGAAACATCGGCAGATACACTCTACCTTCGTTTCGCTCCGCATTATATCACACGTTTACCCCCATTGCAAGTGGTACAGCACACTACTTCACCACGCGAAAAGTCAATTTTCGCACTAATGGTATATAGCGCAATTCGCCTGTCATGGGACGGCGTTATTCTCGCAGTCGCGGCCATAGTTCACAAGGGAGCATGTCTCGCAGTCTCCGCCGTTCTGTGTGCAATAGTGCGGCGGCACGGTCCAGCCCAGGGCCTGGGCGGCCTCGCGGATCACCCGGCGGATGCGGGCATCCTGATGCACGTCGCGCGGCACCATGCGCCGCCGCGCCTCCTCCTCGGATTCGATCAGCTCGTAGTGGTGAAGGTCATGCGCAAACGCGGCGAGGTAATCATCATCGGAGGGCGCATCCGGCCATGCCCACGCGGACCCGGCGTTAGACTCGCAGGCCTCGACGAATTGCGCCAAAGTGAAAACGGCGTAGGCCTCGGCGGGCCTCTGGTGGGGAACCTCTACAAGAATGTGCGGGTACATCATCGGTCTATCCTTTCACGGTTTGAACATGGCACCCGACGGCGACAGACCACGGGCGCGCATGTGGTCTGCATCATCCAATTTTCGCGGCGACGGTGGCGGCCAGTGCTTTGTCGGCCTCGGCGTAGACTTGAGTTATTGCGGCGTCGGCGTGCCCCAGCGCGGCGCGCGCGGCCTCCAGTCCAAAGTGTTGACGGGCACGGGTCGCGTATGAGTGGCGCATCTGGTGAACGTGCCAATGGGGCACAGCCTCCCCATCCTCTAGCGGACGGCCCAGCTCCATTTCCCGCGCCTTGTTTGCCTTGCGCACCCCCACGGTGACGGCATGGCAGACGCTGGCGTTGGTGTAGTGCTCGCCCAGGGTCCGGTCGGTCTCGCGCAGGTTCGGTAGCTGGTTTGGTCTGCGGTGAACCCGGCATCCCTCAGACCATTCTTTCATCGCGTCGGCGGGAGGGAACAGATACCCGTCACGGTGGCGGAGCATGGCCTCTTTCAGTATCCGCTGGGCCTCCGGTCCGAAACAGATAACGCGGGTCTTGCCCAACCCGGCGGTCTTGTGATCTTTCGGGCTATAGGTCCAGACGGGGCCGGAGCGGTCAATGTCTACGGCTTTGACGGCCACCAGCTCGCCGACGCGGGCACCAGAATGCCAAAGCACCAGCACCAGCTCTCGGACGGGCCGGGGAAGGTGCGGCAGGGTGGCGGCGACGGTCGCCCACTCAACAGGACGGACAGGCTCCGGCTCCGTCGTGCCGGGTGCATGGCCGCGCCGCAGTCCCTTCACACACCGCAGGGCCTCGGGGATGGAACCGGGAATCAGCTCCATGGATGCGCCCCATGCAAAAATCGCGGTGACGGACTGCGCCATGCGGTTGACAGTCCGGCGGCTCAGTGTTCCATCGCACAAGGCCGCGCGGTATTGTTGGAGTGCCAGCGGGCCGTACTCGGCGGCTGGCATCCCCCCGGCAAAATCGGCGAAACGACCACACCATGTAAGCAGGGTTGAGCGGTGTGTGTTGTCAGGCAGATACCCGACAAGGTGCGCCGTGTATTTGTCCACCAGCTCCATGACGGTGATCAGCCTCGGAGACGGCGGGGCGGGTTGGCGACCATGGGACAGCCAGCGGGCTATCTCGGCCTGATAGCGGACCTGGGCGGCTTCGGGGTCACTTCCCAGCCATGTATCGCGCCCATTCAGGGTGACGCGGTAATGGCCTGTTCCCTTGTGAAAACGGAGCGAGGGAACCTTCTGGATTGCACGTTTGGACTTAATAGACATCGGCGGCGCAGCCTCCCTGCTAGGTAAATTACCTAGCGTTGTAGGGTTTAGCTGCGCCGCCGTTGGCGGGTAACGCTCGGCGTAAAGCCTTGCGTTTCAGCATCTTATAAATGGCGTACCCGGAGGGACTCGAACCCCCAACCTTCTGGTCCGTAGCCAGACGCTCAATCCAATTGAGCTACGGGTACGCTGCGCAAGCGTGTAAAGGATACCACAGCCGCGCCGGAGACGCAAGTTTTTCGCGCACGGCGGGTGTTTCCGGGGCCGCAGCCTACTCCCCGAAACTCACTTTGTAGAGGCGCACTTCGGCGTCTTTCACGTTGCAGGGGTCGAGCCGGAGACTGGAGCTGGGGCCGCGCCAGCGGGGGTGTTTCTCCAGGTCAATCAGCACCTCGTGGGGCGCGCCGTCGGCGGGAACGGCGAAGGACAGGGCGGTGGCCTCGCCGGAGGCCATGCCCCAGGGCGACCAGAAGAGCTGGCCGTGGACCGTCTCCACGCCGGGGGCGGCGACGGAGAGGGTCAGGCGCATCCGCCGGTGCGCCGAGGCGCGCAGGCCCTTGGTCACCGCGCGCAGCGCGGGGTCGGCGGTGACGGTGCGGAACACCATGGCGCCGTCGCGGAACTCGGGGGCGGTCATGCCCATGAAGGGCGACCACGCGCCCGGGCCGTTGGCAAAATCCCAGTCGAGGGTGGACGGCTGCGGGGGGAATTCGTAGGGGCCGAGGCCGAGGTCGGCGGGGCCGAGGTTCACCGGCCAGGCGGCCGGATCCCCCTCCGCGAAGACGGACCGGAGGGTCTCGTACATGGAGAAGCCGTATTCCGTGTTCGGCTCGATGTAGCTGCCCTCGCCCCATTCGTTGGCCGGGCCGAGCACGACGAAGGGGAGCTTGCGCTCCGCGCAGAAGGCTTTCGCGCTCTCCAGCAGGCTGCGGAAGGCCTGCGTGCTCCGGCCGCCGAGGACGATGGATTTGTCGCCGTGCCAGGGGCGCGAGTCCCAGCCCGTGTCCACCACGGGGTAATAGGTCAGGGCGCCGCAGGTTTCCGCGCGGCGCTTCCATGCGTCCGGGGCCGTGGCGGCGACGTCGTCGAAGCGGGCGAGGGCGGGGGCCGGGGCCGTCTCCACGGCGCGGCCCCACTCATGGTAGTTTGTCGCCCCGGCGTAGCCCTCCGCAAGGAGGATGGCGGCGTCGGAGGCCGACTCGTGGTCGTGCATGGCGATGAACTCAATGCCCGCGTGTCCCGCGTCCTTTGCCATCTGCTGCGAGTCCGCCAGGGCCGCCTTCACCTCCTCCGGACCGCCGAGGTCGCGCCGCAGGCCCGAGGGGGCCCACAGGAAGACAGCCGGCTTTCCGTTGATCCGGTAGTAGGCCGGCAGGGTGAAGTACTTCTCGATCCATTCGCGCGTGACGGCGCGCCAGTCCTCGCGGGAGTGGGTGTTGGGCGCATTGTGGTTGGCCCACATGATGGCGACCTCAAGCTGGTCGCGGTACCGGGCTTTCCGGTACGCCTCGAACCAGTGCGTGAGGTGCTGGTTCCCCGCGACCCAGTACCAGTCCACCAGGAAGCAGTTGATGCCGTTGTCCAGGGCCCATTTGATCTGCCAGTCCACAATTTCCGGGTTCGCCTCGTCGTAGTAGCCGAGCAGGGGCTTGCGCACCGGCGCGATGTTCCGGATGCAGTCCCACTTTGCGTCGTTCTCCCAGCCGGGGAAGTAGAACATGCAGACGTCCAGAGAAGTCTTCACCGGCGACGGCTGCGGGACATAGTCCGTCTTGGGCGCGCTCACCGGCGGCAGGAGCGAGAGGGTGGCCGCTGCCGCAGCGCGGCCCGCCGCATCGCGCAGGGTCACGGGCCGGTCGCCGGGCGTGTCCGCGCGGACGGTCCAGGACAGCGTGCCCGTCTCGCCCCAGCTCAGGGGGGTGCCCGTGTCGCCGTCGGGGCCGGACACCGTCTCCAGCCCCGCGGCGTCGAGGGTCCATCCGGCCAGCGAGAGGTTCTCCCCGCCCCGGTTGCGGACGGCGGCGACCACGCGGCAGTCCCGTCCCGCGCGGTTCACGCCGTTCTCCGCGCCGAAATAGGCGACCACGGGGCGCGCCTCCCCGGCGGGCAGGTCGGACAGGGCGAGGGACACGGCCTCCGTGGCGGCCGCGCCGGGGAACCGGACCCCCACTGCCGCCAGCGTGCCCGTCCAGCCCGGATTGCCCGCCAGCAGCATGGGATAGACGCGGGTGCCCGCGTCCACCTCCAGCGCCTCCACCTGAAGCCCCGGCCTGTCCGGGGCGATCCACAACACCTCCGCGCGGCCCGGCGCGGCCGCGCGGATCTCCACATTGGCCCAGCCGGCGTCCGCCGCCGCGATGTTCAGCGGGGGGGAGAACCTCCCCGCGTTCCCGGGCAGCGTGGTCCAGCCATCGGCCGTTTTCAGGAGTCCCGGATCGGTCAGCGGCGCCGTTTCGGCGGCATAGTCCTCCACGCGGAAATGGTCGAGGGCGAAGTCCATCTCCCCCTTGGGCAGGTCCAGCCGGAGCCTCACAATGCGCCCTTCCCGGTGCCATCCGGGCATCAGGACGACCTCCTCCCACTCCCCGCCCCCCCGCAGGGAGAAGCGCGCGGAACGCTCCTCTGTCAGCCCGCCGTAGGGGCCGTCCGTGTTGCCGGTCCAGAAGAGCTGCCCCTGCCCCGCCTGCCCGCAGCGGACGCGCAGCAGCACGTACTGCCAGGGGGTCGCCGGGAAATCCAGCCCCTCGATGGCGAAGAACGGGTCGCCGCCGGCGGAGCGGCCGCGCAGTTCCCCGGCCTCCACGGCGGCCTGCGGGATCCCCGCGTTGGGCTGCCAGCCCGCAGGCAGGTCTGTGCCGTCGAAATCCCAGGCGGGGAGGGCGCAGCAGGCGGCGGTGAGGACAAAGGCGGCCAGGGTGTTCATGGGATTTGTTCCTTTATGGTCCCGTGGGGGACCCTTATTCTTCCGGGGTTTCGGCGGCCTCCCGGAGGCCCGCGCGGTCAAGCACCCGGATGCGGCGGTTGGCCAGGCAGATCAGGCTCCGGTCCCGGAGTTCGTGCAGGGTGTTGGTCACCGCCTCCCGGGTCGCGCCGATGAGGTGCGCGAGCTCCCGGTGGGTGACGGCCACGGCGTCGGACTCCCCGCCGACATCCGTCCCGGGGACCAGCCGCAGCAGCATGGCGGCCACCCGGCGGCGCAGGGGGTACGAGAGGGTCTCCAGAAGCACCTGTTCCGCCGCCGCCAGACGCCGGCTGAGCCGGAGCGCCAGCGCCCGCGACACCTCCCCCTCGTCCCGGACCAGCCGGAGGAAGTCGCTGGCGCGCATCAGCGCAAGCCGGGCGGGGGTCAGGGCCTCGGCATACCCCGCGTGGCGGTCGGGCGTGAGCAGCAGGTCGTCTCCGAGCATGTCGCCGGGTTCCAGATGGCGCACGGTCCATTCCCGCCCGTCCGGCAGAACCCGGCTGAACTTCACCCGTCCCCGCAGCACCCAGTACACATGGTCGCAGGGGTCATCGGGGAAGAAGATGATCTGCCGGGGCTCATAGTCGCGGACGTAGGCGTACTCTTCCATGAGGGCCAGCGTTTGCGGGCTCATGTCCGCGAAGAACGGCTCCCGCGCCAGGGATTCGGCGGTTTTGAAATGTTTCAGCATGTTTCAATCCGTTTCCAGAAAGAACTCCCAGCCCGGGCCAGAGGGCCGCCACCAGAACCTAGAGCAGGCTGTCCAGCCAGCCCCGGGCCCCCTCCAGAAAGGGAAGCAGGGAGAACCTCAGAAGATAGAAACAGGTAACCAAAAACGCCCAGGCCAAAGCGGCTGAATACAGACCGTTTTCAACAATAACAGACAAAAGCGCATTCTTATTATCACGGGACCCGGGGGCCTTCCCGGTCTCCGGGCGGGGATCAGGAAGGGGAGAAGTAGAGAGGGGAGTCATGGCATGTGCACCTGGGCCACAGCGCTCAGTTCACCGGATTCCACCTTGGCGAGGACAGATATCTCCTCCACGCGGGCGGTCAACTGCCGCCAAGCCGCCAGAGCGTCATCGAAGGTTTTGATTATATTTGGCTGTATATATCCGAATTCCTTGTAGGATTCGTAAAGACCGGCCAGGGCGTCCACCGCCTCCTTGGGGTGAAGGGTCACCTGCAAGTTGCCCTGCTGGGCTTCGCCGCCCGGGGCGGCGGCGGTGAGGAGTGTCTGGATGTCATCCGCATTGCTCGAAAAGAGAACCCCCCCCTCGTAGTCCGCGAAGCAGGGCTTGAGCGCCGGTCCGCCGACCAGGGGCACCTGCACCACCGGAGAGTCGGGGCTGACGCGCGGCGTCCAGTCCACCTCGGGGTTGTCTGTTGGGACCGCCGGGGGATTCTCGCGCAGGGCGGCAAGCGCCTCCGCGCCCCCATCCACCGCCAGGACGGCATAGGGAACCGGAAGCATCTCGTTCAGGTCCACGCCCCGCCAGGCCAGCCGGGCGGAAGGCCCGGCCTTCTCCAGGATGCCGACGGCAAGGTTCGCCAGGGCGGCGTGGGGTCCGGCCTCCGGCGGGAGGGGCTGCAGCAGGGACGCGGCAAGCTCCTGTTTTCCGGCGAAGGCGGCCAGTTGCCGGACGGCGGCGGGAAGGGGCTGTCCGGCGTTGAAGGTCAGCGAGACGATGCCCGGGAGGGAGTGGGGGAGGGGCTGCGGGGCGAGGCCGGGCAGCAGGGCGTCCATCTGTTCCCGCCGTTGGGTGCTCAGGCGGGCGGCGAGGGAGAGGACGGCCTCCTTCTCGCGGACATGGACGGAGAGGCTGACCTGGTCGGCCCATTCCTCCAGGCCCGGCCAGGCGCTTGGGCTGATGCGGGCGAAGAGGTCGGCGCGGGCCGCGCCGGCGTGCCAGTCCTGGAGGGCCTGGTCGCCGAGGGCGTCCCCGTCGGCGAGGGTGAGGGCGTGGATGAGGGCCCGGCGCGAGGGGCTGAGCACGAGCATGCGGCCGCGGACGGCGAAATGGAGGCCCGACTCCGGCTCATGCTGGAGAAAAAGGCCCCCCGCGCGTTCCCGCTCCATGGCGGGCAGGAACCGGGCGAGTTTCATGGCCAGGCAGCCGACGCGGGTCATCTTGGAGACGACCAGCAGCTCGGAGAAGTCGTCCACGCGCGGACTGGACCAGAAACTGATGTCGGAGCTGAGGTTGTTGAGGAGCCATTCGGGCACGGGGGCGGGGGAGAGGGCGGCCTGGGCGGCCTCCCGCCCGGCGCTGCCCTCGGGGAGCAGCTCCCACATCTGGGACTGCGCAAGCAGGGCGCGCTTGCGCATCACGTTGTCCACGCTCGCCTGGAAGGCGGCGTCCTTCGGGAGCAGCCCGCCCATGGACCAGGTGTCCCGGGTGGTCCACCAGGCGGCGATCAGCAGGGCGAGGGCCGCGAAGAGCACCCACCCCCCGAAACGGCCGGCGCGGCGGCGCAGTTCGCGGCGGCGCCTCCGCACGCTGGTTCCCGTGGTGAAACTTCTAAGAACGTCGCTCATGGGGCTAGTCCTTCAACGAGACGGTTGTGTAGGGGCCGGGGCGGCCGTTTTCATCGGGAAACGCCACCTGCACCCTGCCGGACTTGGGGAGAAACACGGCGCTGTGCCGGGTGGCGGCGCTCCAGATCCGCGCGGCCTCGGGCGCGCTCTCGTCGGAATCCCCGAGAATGCGCTGCATTTCGCTGTCGCCGATGATGCGCTGCCCTTCGGCCAGGGCGGCGAAGCGGGCGTAGCGCGCGGCGTCGTCCGGCGCGGCGGCGGCCGACAGCGGGTCCACGCCGGGCAGCAGCCCGTTGGTCTCCGCGCGGCGCACCGTGACGGTCGGGCCGAACTCCACCACGGCGGCGGCGGCCTTCTTTCCGTTGAAGCCCGCCACCAGCACATGGACCCCGCGCACATGCGCGAGGGCCTGGAGGTTCGCCACGGCGGTGTCCGGCTTGTCCACGGATTGGAGCATGTCGCGCAGCAGCAGCTCCACCGGCGGGCCGTCCAGGGTCTCCGCGCCGGGGGTGACGTGCGGCAGGCGCTCCATGCAGAGCACCAGGCCCGCCTCGTTCATGCCCGAGAAGACCCCGGCGTTCCACGGGAAGCCGATCTGCACATAGGCGAGGCCCGCGTCCGGCTTCACCACCGAGACCACGGGCAGCTCGTCGCCCCAGGGCCAGTCGAGGTTCCGGGCCACCAGCAGGTCGTCCGCGCCCGCGGGAATGCCCGTGGCGGCGACCATGGTGCACAGGGGCGCGGTGAAGAGCGGCGACTTGTCCTCCAGGCGCGAGAAGAGGGGGGCGGCCTGGAGGAGCCACACGGCGTCAAAGGGCAGGCCCGCGCCCTGGGCCAGCCCGGCCATTTCGAGGAAGGTGGAGTCCGGGGTGCCCCTGAGGGGCCGGCGCGCGGCCATGCCCAGGATGGGCAGCATCAGCGTGGACGGGTCCATGAACGCGGGGAACTTCGCCCAGAGGCTCTTCGGCGGCGTCCATTCGCCCGCCTTCACGGGCCGCTCCACCCGCTCCAGCCAGCGCTGTTTCAGGTTGTCGGCGAACACGCGGCCCCGCGCCTCGCCCACGGTCTTCGGGTCCCCCGCCAGGCGCAGCAGCACGGCCCCGCCGGGCAGGTCCTCGCGCGCCTGCGGCTCGGCGGCCGGCGGGTCGGGCGCCGCCTCGGCCCTGCTCATGAGGCGGGTGAACTGCGTGTAGAACCAGTCCTCCATGAGGGGGCCGTAGAAGCTCATGGACGCCTCGTAGTTGTACTCGGCGTAGAGGCTGCGCGGGGTGAAATACATGAGGTAGTCGTTGGCCAGGCCCACGGAGAACTGGGCGGCGTAGCCCTTCTCCAGGGCGCGGCGGCGCAGCTCCAGCCCGATCTCCACGCAGGCCTCGCCGGGCAGGAAGGTCACCAGCAGGTCGTTGATCTCCAGCGCCTGCAGGAGCACCTTTTTCGGCATCATGTCCCCCGCGAGGCTCAGGGGCAGGTCCGGCTCCGCCGACGCCACCCGCAGCGTCGCCTCGCCGCAGGTGATGGAGGGCAGCGCCTCCTTCACCCGCTCCGCCAGCGTGCGGCCCTCGGCCTCCGTGCGGCCCCAGTCCGTCTTGTTCTGCGGCGGCGAGCCGATGGTCTGGTTGCCCTCCGTGCTGTTCAGGAAGAGGGGCACGCACTCCGGGCGCGTCAGCGCCTCCAGGTGGGAGCAGTAGAAACCCGGGTAGTCCGCGGACACGCTGTACAGGTTCTCATCGCCCACCGAGGTCGGGTGGGCCGCCATGTTCGCCACCACGCTGATCGGGTTGCCGTCCGCGTCCTCCACGAGGATCACGCCGATCTGCGGATCCGACGGCCCGTCGCCGAAGCGGCGGTTGTGCGTCAGGTCCGTCTGCGCGAGCGTGCCGTGGCCCACCGCCGCCCGCGTGCGCGTGTCATAGGCCTGCTGCATCGCCTGGACGATGCCCGTGGCCGCCGCCTCCAGCACCTCCGGCATGAAGCGCCCCGACACCAGCCGCACCGGCATCTTCCGCGTCATGCCGCCCGTGCCCGAATGCGTGTGCGTCGCCGCCAGAATGATGTTCTCCCGCGGCGCCACGTCCGGCGCCAGCTCCAGCACCCGCGCGCGCAGCTCCGGCGGCACCGCCACCAGGTCCAGGCTCACCAGGAACAGCCGCGTCGTGCCGTCGTCCAGATACAGCGCCCGCGCCCACAGCGGGTCATGGACCGCCGTCGCGCCCCGGCCCATGCGGGCCCCGTAGCCGTTCAGCGGCGCGCCCAGCGGCGGTGTGATGTCCGCCTTGCCCGCGCCCGCCTCCAGCGCCCCCGCCCCGGCGGGAAACAGCCCGGCGGCCAGCAGCACCGCCGCCGCAAAACCGTGAATCGTCTGTGCGAGAGAAATGCGCATTGTCAAGCCTCGGAAGTGTGCCGGGCGCCCATTCCCGGCCGGCCGCCGCGGCGCGGACACACCGCACCCGCAGCATGGGTCAAGTGTAGCACGCCGCAGCCCGCAGGGGGAAACAGGGGCATCGCCGGCTCGGGGTGGACGGAGTGGACGAGGGGAACGGAGTGGACGGAGTGGACAAGGAAAAGGCGGGTTCTGTCCGTTTCGGTCCGTGCCCCGTCCGTGCAGGTCCATGCCCCCCCACGCCGGGCACGCGCGCGCAGCGCGCCTTGGAGTGCGGCAGCTTGCTGCCGCCTTCCAGACCGGGCACCATGAGGACTGCCGTGCGAACATCCCGGGCCCGGCGTTTCTCGCGCGCCCCGCGCGGGCGAGCCCGCGCGAAGAAAGGCGGCAGCGAGCTGCCGCAGTCCAAGGCGCTTCGCGCACTGCAAACACTGGGGGGTATTGTGGACGCGGGGGGCCGCTTAGTCGTGCCGGTGCTCTCCGTGGCGGTCCTCACAGAGCGAGCCGTCGCCCCGGCAGCAGAGGTTCTGGCCGTTTTCGCCGGGGACGGGGCCCTTGCAGCCGAGCTGGCGCTCGCCGATGCGGCGGCGTGCGAGGAGGTGGACGCCGCCCCACACGAGGTAGATGAGGACGAGGGCGGCGGCGGCGACGGCTATGTTGAGCAGCACGGTCTGCATGGGGACGGTCCTTCAGGAGCGCGCGGTGCGCATGATGGCCTTGTCGAGTTCGAGGGGCGTGCCGCCGGGCACGCAGAGGTACTGGTCGAAGTCCGTGTAGCCGACCTCGCGCAGGAACTCCTCGTCGAGGACGGCGCGGCCGTTGGACTGGTCCGGGTGCGCCAAGATTTCCCAGGTGGCGTCGGCCACGATGTCGGCCTTGCGCCAGATTTCCGGCGCGCCGAGGCCGAAGTTTTTGGTGGCGTAGGACTCGATGACGGTCTTGGGCCAGAGGGCGGTGGCGGCGATGTTGTAGGGCTTCAATTCTTCGGCGAGGCCGAGGGCGATCATGGTCATGCCGAATTTGCTGACGGAGTAGGCGATGTGCCCGGGGACCACTTCGAGGTCCACGGGGGGTGACATCATGATGACATGGCCGCTTCCCTGCGCCTTGAGCGTCGGAAGGAAGGCCTCGGTGACGGCGTAGGCGCCGCGCACGTTCACCCCGACCACGAGATCGAAGCGGTTGAGGGGCGTCTCGTCCATGTTCCGCCACCACAGCGCTCCGGCGTTGTTGATGACGGCATCCACCCGGCCAAACTTGTCGAGCGTGGCCTGGGCGGCCGCGCGCACCTCGTCCGCGTCGCGGACATTGCAGCGCACCGGCAGGACCTCCACGCCCAGCCGGGCAATCTCCTCGGCGGCGGAGTAGATCGTGCCGGGGATGCGCGGGTCCTCCTCCGTGCTCTTGGCGGCGACCACGATGTTCCATCCCTCTGCGGCGAGGCGGAGCGCGCAGGCCTTGCCGATGCCCCGGGTGGCTCCGGTGATGAATGCGACTTTGCCCATGGGGTGTCTCCTTGTGTTGAACAACGCCAGCATAGCACAGGCGGATTCCCCCATGATGCCGATTTGTGGGCTGGGCGGGCTTTCACCTTTGACACCTTTCGCGGTAATGAAAACTGCAACAACTGCGGTATTCCCGGAAAAATCCGGAAACGGGTTGACATCTTAGTGCGAAAATGGGTACAGTACGTATAGACGGTACGAGAACTGCGAATTTTGCAGTGGCGGCTCCGCGTGGGCGGGGCCGAAGGGGCAGTGCAATACAACGAGGCGAGTGCCTGTCGCATTTTCATCCAATGGAGGACTTTTTGCCATGACAGACCGGGAACAGAAAGCCTTTACGACGTTTGAGGCGGCGAAAATCTGCCACGTCACGCACCACAGCATCAAGAACTGGATCAAGCAGGGGCTGATCAAGGCGTCGCGCACGCCCGGCGGCCACTACCGCATCCTGGAGAAGGACCTGGACAAGTTCCGGGAGCGGTTTGACATGTTCCCCCGGGAGAAGGGCCCGTCCACCAAGCGGGTGATGGTGGTGGACGACGATCCGGACGCGCTGGCGCTGATGGACCGGATCCTGTCGGACGAGGGGTTTGAGCTGGTGAAGGTGGCCAACGCGACGGAGGTGGGGCTGAAGGCGGTGCAGATGACGCCCGACCTGATCCTGCTGGACTTTCTGATGCCGGAGATCAACGGGTTTGAGGTGTGCTCGGCCCTTCGGGCGAACGAGCTGACGCGCAGCATTCCGATCATGGCGGTGACCTGCCTTTCCAAGGAAAAGGACATCGAGCGCATCTTCGCGTCCGGGGCGGACGACTACCTGTCCAAACCGTTCAAGGTGGACACCCTTCTCGCGAAAGTGCGCGAGCTGGTGGGCAAGGGGCGCAACGCGGAGTAGGACCCCTCCAAGGGTCCGGCCCGGGAGCGATCCATGCGCAAGATGCTGACGCGCGGCAGCCTGGAACGCCGTTTTGTGGTCTCCATCCTCTGGGTGGGCGTGATCCCCATGATGCTGGCCATGGTGATCGGCTATCTCGCCGCCCGTGAGGCCCAGCAGATCGCCACCCTGCAGAACCTGTCCACGGCCGCGAAAAAGACCGCGGACGGGATCAACCTCGCCATGGGGGAGCGGGAGTACATGATCACCCGCCTGGGCGCGTCGGCGGCCCTGGTCCAGTTCCTCCAGGAGCACGCGACAGCCCCCTCCACCTCCGCGGAGAGGGCGCTGGCGGTGCTGCGGGCGGACCTTTCCGAGAGCAGGGGCCGGACGCTGGACGCGGGGCTGTACGATCTCCAGGGCCGTCTGGTGGCGGCGGCGGGCGGTCCCGACCAGATACTCCCCGGGGACCTGAGCGAGCCCGAGCTGATCACGGGGGCGCGCTTCGTGGACATCCGCTACGTCGCGGACACGGAGCAGTATGTGGCGGTGCTCGCCGCGCCTGTCCGGGCCGCCGCCGGGGGCGGGGTGCTGGGGTACCTCGTGGAGGTGCAGAGCCTGGGCGAGCTGCTCGGGTTCATCCTCGGCGACCGGAGCCGCGAGACCGTCCGCTCCGGCGTCTACGACCGCTACGAGATTGTCATCTACTCCGAGCGCGCGCGCCTGGTGGTCTACCCCGACATGACCTCGGAGGGGGAGGCGGCCCCGCCGCGCTACGCCACGGTGGACCCCAAACTCGCCGAACGCTTCACGAAGTACCCCGAGCGCGACTCGGACGCCTTCTTCCTGTGGAACTACGAGTCCGGAGACAGGCGCGCGCCGGTGCTGCTGGCCTACCAGCGGCTGGTGCCGGGGACGGACGTGTTCGTGGCCGTTCACCGGCCCACGCCGCAGGTGTTCTCCCGGATCAACCTGGCTGCCCTGGTGACCCTGGCCGTGACCAGCGTGCTCATCGGCATTTTCTGCGCCGTGGCCTACCGGATCGTGAACAACACCATCATCCGCCCGCTCTCGCTGCTGAGCGAGGGGGCGCAGATCGTGCGCCAGGGCGACCTGGACCTCAAACTCAAGGTGGAGACGGGCGACGAGATCGAGGAGCTGGCCACCTCGTTTAACGAGATGGCGGCGGCGCTCCGGCACAACCTGGGGCGGCTGCGCCAGTCCGAGGAGAAGTACCGGAACCTGGTGACGTCCATGCGCGACGGCCTGTTCCAGACCGGGGCCGATGGGGCACTGGCCTTTATCAACCCCGCCGGGGTGGAGATACTGGGGTTTCGCGACTACGGCGAGGCGCTGGGCGTCTGCCTGGAGGACCTGTGCGAGGATCCCGCGGAGTGGGGCCGCCTCGCCGACGGCGCCCCCGGGGAAATCGGGGCCCGCCCCATCCGCATCTGGATGCGGCGCCCTGACGGGGGCCGTGTCTGCGTGGAGCTTGCCGGGCGGCGCCTGGTGGGCGAGGACGGGGTCTTCGAGGGGGTCGGCGGCACCTTTCGCGATGTCACGCGGAACGTCCTGCTCGAGGGGGAGGCGGGGGAGCGCGCGGAGCGGATCGCCGTCATCAACCAGATCGCGAACGTGATTAATTCCAGCCTGGAGGCGGGGCTCCTTTATGAGAGCCTCACGGCGGAGCTGCGCCGGGTGATCCATTTCGACTATGCCGCCCTCTCGCTTCGCCTGGAGGACGACCCGGACCATTTTGAGACCCGCCAGCTCTGGCCCGAGCCCCGCGAGGGGCGCGAGCAGTTCCCCCGCCTGGACGGGGGGGACAGCTGCGCGGCCTGGGTGGTGGCGGAGGGGCGCGCCCTGCGCGCGGAGGACATCCAGTTCCCCGGGAGCGTCTTCGCCTTCCAGTTTCCGGAGACCATCCACGGCGTGCTGTGCGTGCCCCTGTTCGCGCGCGGCGAGGTGATCGGCGCGCTGAACCTCGGCTCGTCGGTTTCGGGCGGCTTCGCCAACCACGAGGCGGCGGTGCTGGAGCAGCTCTCGCCCCACCTGGCGGCGGCGCTGCGCAACGCGCACCTGCTGGAAAGCCTGAAGCAGTCCCTGGAGGAGGTGACGCGGGCGCGGGAGAAGCTGCGGCTGGCCAACGACGAGCTGAAGTCGCTGGACGAGATGAAGACCAACCTGCTCTCCAACGTCTCCCACGAGCTGCGCACGCCCCTGGTGGCGGTGATGGGCTACACCGACATCGTGCTGAACGAGAAGGCGGGGCCCGTGACCGACACGCAGCGCGAATACCTGCGCATCAGTATGCGCAACGTGGAGAAACTCGTCACCCTCATCGAGAACCTGCTCGACTTCTCCCGGCTCCACCGGGGCGCCGAGGAGGTGACCTTCACGCGTTTTGACCTGCTGGACTGCGTGCGCGCGAGCATGGAGAGCGTGAAGCCCCGCGCGGACACGCGCGGCATCACGCTGCGGTGCGAGGTGCGCGACCCCTCCGGCGCGCCGGCCGCCGGGCCCGTGATGGTCGAGGGGGACAAGGGGAAGCTCGGCCAGGTCTTCAACAACCTGCTCTCGAACGCCGTGAAGTTCAACCAGGACGGCGGCGAGGTGGCCGTGCTGGCGGAGCTGCGGCACGGCACGGTGTCCATTTCGGTGAGCGACACGGGCATCGGCATTCCCCCGGAGGCGCTCGACAAGGTGTTTGACCGCTTCTACCAGGTGGACTCCTCGTCCACGCGCAAGTACGAGGGCACCGGCATCGGACTGGCCATTTCCCAGGACATCGTCCGCCTGCACGGCAGCCGCATCACCGCCACCAGCCGGCTTGGGGAGGGGGCCACCTTCCAGTTCACCCTGCCGGCGGTGCGCCCCGAGGAGCCCGGCGGCGGGGCGGGCGCCGCCTTCTCCGTGGAGACGCGCCTCCTGGTCGAGGTGGTTGCCCAGGACCGGGCCCTCTCGTTTCAGCTGCGCAATTTGCTGGTCCCGGACGGCATAGACGTGATTCACGCCCCGAACCCGTCCGCCGCGGTGGCGCTGGCCCGGCGGTACAGCCCCGACTGCCTGCTGGTGGACACGGAGGCGGGGCCGCTGGGCGCCTTCGTGCTCGAGGAGATGCTGCAGGAGCCGGCCGGCGCCGAGGCGCCGATTGTCCTGATCACCAACGACGACGCCCTGGCCGAGAAATACCGGCGCAGGCACCTGGTCGCGGCGCGCATCCGCCGCACCTTCCGCAAGAGCACCCTCCTGAGCGCCATCCACTCCGCCGTCAGCGGCGCCACCGAGGCCGCGCACAACCTCGGCGCCCGCGTCCTGTGCGTGGACGACGACCCGGAGATCGGCCGCGTGGTCGCCCGGTTCCTTGACGACGAGGGATTTGCCGTGGACATCGCCACCACCGGCGCCAAGGCGCTGGAGCGGGCGAAGACCTGCGACTACTGGCTCGTGCTGCTGGACATCGCCCTCTCGGACATGGACGGGTGGGAGGTGTGCCGCCGCGTCAAGGGCGATCCGGAGCTGGCGGGCATCAAGGTGTTCCTCGTGACCGGGCGGCCGGTGGACAGCGAACCGGCCCTGCTCCGTGACTCCGGGGCCGACGGCTACCTGCTCAAGCCGTTCCACGGCGAGGACCTGATGACCGCCGTCCGCGCCTTCGACGCGCAGCGCCGCAAGGGCTAGTGCATCTTGGGGCTGAGATGCGGCATTCTCAAGGGGGTGTCGTGCACGGACATTGAGGCGGCCCGAGCTTCCAGCCCGTGACGTGGATGCGCCGCCTTCACCTGTTCCGCCCAGGTCTCTACTGCTGCGCGGCCGCTTCCGGCGCGGGGGCGGCTTCGGGGGGCGTTTCCACCGCCGGTGCGGGGGCGGGGGCTTCAGGGGCGGGCGGTGCGGCGGCGGGCGTCTGTTCCGCAGGCGCGGGGGCGGCCTCTGTGGCGGGGGCCCCGGGGGCCGGTGTCTCAGGCGCGGGCGCGGCTCCCGCCGGCGTCTCGGGGACGGGAGGGGCCGCTGGCGGCGCGGGCGCGGACGGCGCCTTCTCCGCGGGGGGCTCGGCCGGGGCCGCCTCGGGAACAGCTTCCGCTGCGGGTGCGGCGGGGGGCTCGGCCGGGGCCGCCTCGGGAACGGCTTCCGCCGCGGGTGCGGCGGGGGGCTCGGCCGGGACCGCCTCCGCCGGCGCTGCTGGCGGTTCCGGCGCGGGCGGCGCTTCCGTGTCCTCGGTGGTCAGGGCGAGGCCGGGGTTGCGGCTCCATTCGGCCATGGACCCGTCGTACAGCGCCACATTTTCGTAGCCCGCAAGCCGGTGGCCGAAATAGCCGAGGGCCGCCTCGTTGCCGGAGTTGCAGTAGACCACCACGCGGGCGGCGGGGTCGCCGTCGCCGACGGCAAGCGCCGCCTTGACCTCTTCCTTCGATTTGAAGAGGAGCGTGGTCTCGTCCAAAATCCGCGATGCCGGGCGGCTGAAGGCCTTGGGGATGTGGCCCGCGCGGGGCACGAAGTCCTTCTTCTCCCCGCCCAAATAGAAAGGCCGGGGCCGGACGTCCACGACCAGGCCCTTCCCGGAAACAAGCAGCTCCAGCACCTCGCCCTGCCGGGAAATAACCTCGGGGCGAATCTTAACCTTCACATTCTCCACCGGGACAGGCTTGGCCGATCCCTCGCCGCTCTCCACGGGCAGGGCGTCGGCCATCCACTTGCGCAGGCCGCCGTCCAGCAGATGCACCTCCGGAAAGGAGAGATACTCGAGCACCCAGAACACCCGCGCGGGGGGAATGGCATTCTCATGCGAGTCGCCCTCGCCGTAGACGATGACCGTGCGGTCCGCGGTGATGCCGCGCTGCGCCAGCAGGTCGGCGAGCTGGTCCACCGGACGCAGCAGGTTAACCACCCCGTTGCGCTCCTCGGAGAGGGCCTTCGCGGGCAGGTTCACCGCGCCGGCAATGTGGTTCTTCGTGTAGGCCTCAGGTTCGCGGGCGTCCACGAAAAGGGCGTCGGGCACGCGGACGGCGTCGAGGGTCGGCGCGGCGAGGGCGAGGGGGTGGCCCAGGTATTCCGGCTGTTCCGCGGGCGCGGGCGCGGGCGCTTCGGCGGGGGTTTCGGGCGCCGCCGGCGCGGCCGGCGTCTCGGCGGGAGCAGGTTCGGGGGGCGCGGCCGGTGCCGGATCCGCCGGGGGCGGGGCCTGTTCGGGGGCGGGTTCTTCTGCCGGAGCCGGGTCGGCGGGGGCCGGGGTTTCCACCGGGGCGGGCGCGTCCGTGACTTCGGCGGCGGGCGGTGCCGCAGCCTCGGCGGGGGCCTCCTGGGCGGCGCACACCCCCGCGCAAAGCAGGAAACAGACAAAGAGGACGAAACGGGTCATGAACGGAGTCTCCCAGAACGTTGTCCAAATATCATGCCATAAATGAATGGCGCGGGGACAGTTAAGAGTTCCCGCCGCTCTTGGCGGGGGCCTGGGAGAGGCCGCCGTTCAGGCGTTTCCAGGCGGCCATGGACCGGGTCAGGTGGTCCCGCGCATCCCCGCCGATCCCGTAGCACTGGAGGCCCACCGGGCCCTTGTAGCCGAGTTCCGACAGGGTGCGCAGCACCTGGGACACGTCGTAGGAGCCCCTGTCGAGGGGTTGGAGCCAGTCGCCCGTGCCCGCGTGAATCGCCTCGGCGCGGTCCGCGCCGTTGATGCTGACGGCCCGCAGGCGGGGCAGGGCCGATTCCAGCACGGGGCGGAGGTCTTCCTCCCGGTCCACCTTGAGCCAGTGGCACAGGTTGAACATGACCCCCACATTGGGCCGGTCCGCCTTTTCAGCGATGCGCACGGCGTCCGACACCTTCTCCACCCAGTCGTTGGCGTGGGGGTACAGGAGAACCTCCGTGCCGGAGGCCTTCGCCAGGCCGGCGATCTCCCGCACAATGTCCACACCGCGCGCGTCGCCCGCCGGGTCGGACGGCGCCATGCCCTGCATGAGCAGGCAGAGCTGCACGCCGCGGCCTTTGAGGAGAGGCAGCACGGCCTCCAGTTTCTCCCGGTCGTAGGGCGGGGCGCCCTCCTTCATGGACACCTGCATGGTGATCTGGAAGAGCTTGAGTCCCGCCGTGTCCAGCGTTTCCAGGCGCTCCTGGACATTGTCCAGCCACAGATGCCCCGCCCCGTCGTAGCCCAGCTCTTTGAGCAGCGCCGCCTGCTCGGGCAGGGTGCGTTTCAGGCTGTCGTGGGTGTCCATGCAGTAGGCGAAAAAGGGGAGGGGGGAGGGGTCCGCCGCCGGTGCCGGGGCGGCGCACAGGGCCGCGAGCGCCGCGAGGAGCGCGAGGGAAAGATGCATGGCCGGGACTCCCTGGGTTAGACGGCGGGCGCGCGCCAGGGCCGGGTGCGCTGGACCTTGGCGAGCACCTGCCGGGCGATGGTGGCGTCCTTCTCGATCTCAAAGTCGAACATGCCGAGGAGGGAGAAGTCCGCGCCGTTGTCGAACACGTACTGCAGGGCGTCCTCCGGGGGGATGGCACCGGCGGCCATGACCTTGAAGGCGATCCACGGCTTCTCGACGTCCTTCATGACCTCGATCACCTCGTTCGGGTCCTTGCACCAGTATCCGGGAATCTCGCTGTGCGGGCCCTTGATCTCCTCCGGCTTCGGGCCCGTGGGGTAGTTGTGGTGGTGGAAGGTCTTGATGTAGAAGTCGGCGGGAATCTGGTGCTTCTCGCACAGGCGGATGACCTCGATGTCGTGCGCGCCGACTCCGGAGGGCATGCCGTGGTCGTGGCCGATGCCGACGGCGCGTTTGACCGCCTCGACGTTCCCCTCCGAGGCAAAACGGTCGCCCGCGACGCCCCAGAGGTACACCGCCTCCGTCCCCATCTCCTTGAGTTCCTTTACCTGCGCGGCATAGGCGTCGGGCTCCTTGTCCACCTGGGCCGTCGGGCAGATGATCCACTGGATTCTTCCGCCCCGCTCGTCGCGGTGGGCCTTCAGGGTGGCCATCGCCCGCGGGACGGTGTGGATGACCAGGGTGTTCACGCCGTTGGCCTCGGCCAGCGACATGGTCTCCATGATCTTCTCGTCCGTGTTGTAGTGCGCGCAGAGGTCATAGACGTACTTGAGGTCGCGGCTGTGGGTGAAGTGCGTGAGCAGGTTGCCGCCGAGGAGGATGCGGCTGACCGCAAGGTCCCCGATCTTCCCCCTTTCCATTCCCTCCCTGTTCGTGGTGAGGTCTATGGGCGCGGGCGGCGCCTCCGCGTCATTGGCCGCGGCCTGAAACCCGCAGCCGGCCGCCATCCCGGCCGCCGCCCCCCCCATCAGCGCCTGTTTCACGAATTCCCTGCGGTTGGACTGGTGCGCCATTGGGGCGTCTCCCTTGGTTGCGCCGACGTCTCGCGGCGCCGCCAGTGTACAGCGGCGCCGGTCTTGGGAACAAAAAAAGAACCGCGGCGGGGACGGCCCCGCCGCGGACGAAAAGCAGGAAAGACTCAGGCGCTCTTGAACTGCTCCACGAGGCCCGTGATGACGGCCTTGGCGTCGCCGAAGACCATGCGGGTGTTTTCCTTGTAGAAGAGGGGGTTCTCGATGCCGGCGAAGCCGGAGCGCATGGACCGCTTGATGACGAAGCAGGACTTCGCCAGGTCCACGTTGATGACCGGCATGCCGTAGATCGGGCTGGTCTCGTCCTCGCGCGCGGCGGGGTTCACCACGTCGTTCGCGCCGATGACCATGCAGACGTCCACGGACTCGATGACCGGGTTGATGTCGTCCATCTCCACGAGCTGCTCGTAGGGCACGTTGGCCTCCGCCAGCAGCACGTTCATGTGGCCGGGCATGCGCCCCGCCACGGGGTGGATGGCGTACTTCACCTCGGTGCCGTTCTTCTCCAGAATGTCGCCGAGCTCGCGGACGGCGTGCTGGGCTTGGGCCACGGCCATGCCGTAGCCGGGCACGAACACCACCGACGAGGCCGACTCAAGCACGAAGTAGGCGTCCTCCACGCTCAGGGACCGGACCTCGCCCTCGACGGCCTTGCCGGCGCCCGCCGTGGCGGAGCCGAAGCCGCTGAAGAGCACGTTGGCCAGCGAGCGGTTCATGGCCTTGCACATGATGCTGGTCAGGATGATGCCGCTGGCACCGACCAGGGAGCCGGCCACGATGAGCACCGTGTTGGAGATGACGAAGCCCGCCGCGCAGCCCGCCAAACCGGAGTAGCTGTTCAGCAGGGAGATCACGACCGGCATGTCCGCGCCGCCGATGGGGATGGTCACCAGCACGCCGAGCACGTTGGAGAGGACAACCGCGACGATGAAGAAGAGGACCGCGATGATGCTGTGCGGCCACAGGAAGAAGACCACGCCGCCCACGCCCAGCAGGCCGAGAACCGCGGCGTTGATGAGCTGCTGGTTCTTGAAGAGGAAGGGCTTGCTGTCAATCTTCTCGGCGAGCTTGGCGTAGGCGACCATGCTGCCCGTGAAGGTGACGCCGCCGATGAGCACGGCGAGGTAGGTGGCGATCAGGGGGACCGCCTCAATCTCGCCGCCGCCGTGGCTCCAGTAGCGGTAGTACTCGGCGCAGCCGACGAGCATGCTGGCGAGGCCGCCCGTGCCGTTGAACACGGCGACAAACTCGGGCATGGAGGTCATGGGCACCCTGAGGGCGGCGACGGTGCCGACCACGCCGCCGATGACCAGCCCGGCGACGATCCATGTCATGCTCAGACCGCCGGTCATGAGGGTGGCGACAATGGCCAGGCCCATGCCGACAGCGGACAGGAGGTTGCCCCGGACCGCCGTGGTGGGCTTGCTCAGCATCTTGAGGCCGAAGATGAACATCACCGCCGAGACGATGTACAGGATCTGGATGAGGTTCTCTTTCATTTCTTGGCGTCCTTGCTTTTGAACATGAGCAGCATGCGGTGGGTGACCACATAGCCGCCGAAGACGTTGATGGCGCCGCCGATCATGGCGACCAGCCCGATGAAGGCCAGGAAGGGCGACTCGTTTCCCGCGCCCGCGGCCATGATCGCGCCCACGATGCTGATGCCGGAGATCGCGTTGGACCCCGACATGAGCGGCGTGTGCAGCTGGGAGGGCACCTTGTTGATCAGCTCAACCCCCAGGAAGATGGCGATGGTAAAGGTGAACAGCAGCAGCATGGTGACGCTCATTTCGCGGCCCTCGCTTTCTTCAGCAGTTCGCTCCGAAGTTCGCCGTCGCGGACGATGAGACACCCGTTCATGATCTCGTCGTCCGTGTTCAGTCTGATTGCGCCGGCTTCCTTGTCCCAGAAGTGCTCGACCAGGTTGCCGACATTCGCCGAGTACATCTGGCTGGCGTGCACGGGCACCCGGCCGGGGAAGTTCTCGGCGCCCATGACGGTGACGCCGTTGATGTCCACCTCGGCGCCCGGCTGCGAGCCCTCGACATTGCCGCCGGTCTCCGCCGCCAGGTCCACCACCACGCTCCCCGGGCGCATGGACTCGACCATGGCGCGGGTCACGATGACCGGCGCCTTGCGCCCGAAGACCTGCGCCGTGGTGATGACGATGTCGGACTGGGCGATGACCTTGGCCATCGCCTCCTTCTGGCGCTCCTTCTGCTCCTCCGTCAGCTCCACGGCATAGCCGTCCTTGGTCTGGCCGGTCTCGCCGAGGTCAATCTTCACAAACTTCGCGCCGAGCGACTGCACCTGCTCCTCCACCACGGGCCGCGTGTCGAAGGCCTCCACGCGCGCGCCCAGGCGCTTCGCCGTGGCGATGGCCTGGAGCCCCGCCACGCCCACGCCGATGATGAAGACCCGCGCGGGCTTCAGCGTGCCCGCGGGCGTCATCATCATGGGCAGCACCTGGCTCAGCTTGTTGGCCGCCGCCATCACCGCGATGTAGCCCGCCAGGTTCGCCTGCGAGCTGAGGGCGTCCATCTTCTGGGCCAGCGTCGTCCGCGGGATCATCTCCATGCAGATGGCGTCCACCTTCGCGGCGATGATCGTGTCCAGCAGTTCGGCGTCCGTGAAGGGCTCCAGATAGCTGATGAGCAGGCTGCCGGGCTTCATCGCCTTCACGAAGTCCAGGGACGGCTTGCGCAGACGCAGCACCGCGTCCGCCGCGGCGAGGGTGCCGGGGCCGTCCTGGGTCACCTTGGCGCCGGCCTTCTCGTAGGCCTCGTCGGTATAGCCGCAGGGCGCGCCCATCCCCGCCTCAACGGTGATTTCCGCGCCTTTCTTGGCGAGTTTTGCCACCGTGTCGGGCACGAGCGGCACACGCCGCTCCCCCGGCCACGTTTCTTTGGGTGCATAAATGAGCATGGCGATACTCCTATCCTAGTTGCCAAACAGGGGATTCTTGTCCGCGCAAGCGCCGATAGTGTACCCCCTGCCGCCGCCGCGATGCAATGCCGCCGCCGCGTAAAAGGGGCAGACCAGCCGGATGACCCCTTCCGGGTGGTTTCGCATGGGAACCGCGCCGCGCCTTTTCGGTTCAACGGTTCCACGGATGGACTCCCCCGGGAGACCCCGGAGAAATCAGGAAAAATTTCCGGGTTGGACACCACCCGCGCGGCGTCCGGGCGGCAGTTTGCGCACGGCCCCCCCCCTCGT
The DNA here is from genome assembly GCA_012730045.1 of Candidatus Hydrogenedentota bacterium. Taxonomy (NCBI): domain Bacteria; kingdom Pseudomonadati; phylum Candidatus Hydrogenedentota; species Candidatus Hydrogenedentota bacterium. The sequence continues at coordinate 29,188 of JAAYBR010000048.1, forward strand.
CAATACTGGAGGGGCAAGGAATGTCCGGCCGAAGACGAAAGGGTGATGGATTGAACCTGCGTTTCCTGCGGCGGCTGTGCGCCGCCGCGTGCCTGTTCCCGGTGTGCGCCGCCGTTCACGCCGGAGACCAGCCCCAGTGGGGCGCGGCGCATTCCCGCAACATGGTCTCGGCGGAGACCGGCCTGCCGGACGCCGTGGCGGCGGAGGGCGAGGCCGGTCCCCTGTGGTCCGTCGGTCTGGGCGACAACAGCTACGGCACCCCCGTGGTCGCCGGGGGCCGGGTTTACATCGGCGCGAACAACCTGAACCCCGTGGACGCCCGGCTCCAGGGCGACTACGGCCTGCTGTACTGCCTCTCGGAAAAGGACGGGGCGCTCCTGTGGAAACTCGGCACGCCGCGCATCGGCGGCGACGACTATCTGGACTGGCCGGGCATCGCCGTGTGCTCCCCGCCCACGGTGGAGGGCGACCGCGTCTACGCCGTGACCAACCGCTACCAGATTGTCTGTCTCGACGCGCGCGGACAGGAGAACGGCAACGACGGCCCGTATTTGGACGAGGGTGTCCTCATGGCGCGGGACGGCGAGCCGCCTCTGGAGGTCACCGCGTCCGACGCCGATGTGCTCTGGATCTTCGACCTGAAGACGCAGGCGGGCATTTACCCCCACGACGGGGCGCACGCCTCTCCGCTGCTGGACGGCCCCTGGCTCTATGCGAACTCCTGCAACGGCGTGGACAACACGCACAAAGTGATCCGGAATCCCGATGCGCCCAGCCTCGTGGTGCTCGACAAGCGCACCGGACGGCTGGTGGCGCGCGACGGCGAGCGGATCGGCCCGCGCGTTTTCCACTCCACCTGGTCGTCCCCCGCGCTCGGCGCGGTGGACGGCGTGCAGACAGTCTTCTTCTGCGGCGGCGACGGCGTGTGCTACGGGTTCAGGGCCCTCGGCCATGACGAGGCCCCGGAGCCGGAGCGGGTGCTGGAGCGGATCTGGCGCTTCGACCCCGACCCGGCGGCGCCGAAGGAAAATGTCGCGGAGTACTTGAAGGACAACCAAGCGGGGCCCAGCACCATCCACAGCATGCCGGTATGGCTGGACGGACGCCTCTACATCACCGGCGGCGGCGACACGTGGTGGGGCAAGCGCGAGGCCTGGCTCAAGTGCGTGGACACCTCCAAGCCGGGCGATGCGACGGAGTCGGGCCTGCTCTGGACCGCGCCGCTCAAGAAGTTCAGCATGTCCACGCCCTGCGTGGCGGACGGCCTGGTCTTTGTCACCGACGGCGGCGGGGAGCTTTCCTGTGTGGACGCGGCGACGGGTGCCCTGCTGTGGGCCGAGGACCTGGGCGGGGAGATATGGGGCTCCGTGCTCGCGGCGGACGGGAAGGTCTATGTGGGTACGCGGCGCGGCGAGGTGGCGGTCTTCGCCGCCGCGCGGGAGAAGCAACTGCTCTCGCGGGCAACCCTGGGCGCGGCCATTTCATCCACCCCCGTGGCGGCAAACGGCGCGCTCTTCGTGGCGACGCAGGAGCGCATCTTCGCCTTCGGAAAACGCTGACAGGACCGCGAACCAACCCGGAGAGGAAACGGCATGAATCTGGACGCATACGCGGCGCAAAGCGACGTGCTGGTGACGCTGGAGGACGGGGTGCTGGTCCTGCGCTTCAACCGGCCGGAGAAGAAGAACGCCCTGAACGCCGCCATGTACACGGTGCTGGCGGACGCCCTGAACGCCTCGGGGGACGACCCCGCCGTGCGCGCCGTGCTGTTTCTCGGCGGGGAGAAGTTCTTCTCCAGCGGCAACGATGTGCAGGAGTTCCTGTTCAATCCCCCGCGCGACACGTCCCACCCCGTGATCCGGTTTCTGGAGGCGCTGGCCACGGCGCGCAAGCCGCTCGTAGCGGGCGTGAACGGCTTCGCCGTCGGCGTCGGCACCACGCTGCTGCTCCACTGCGACCTGGTCTACGCGGCGGAGGACGCGCGGTTTCACCTGCCCTTCGTGAGCCTCGGCCTGTGCCCCGAGGCCGGGTCCAGCCTGCTCCTGCCCGCGCTCGCCGGCCCCGCGCGCGCCGCCGAGGCCGTGCTGCTGGGAAAACCCTTCGATGCGCCCACCGCGCTGTCCTGGGGGCTGATCAATGCCGTCTGCCCCTCCGGACAGGCCGAGGCCGCCGCCCGCGAGGCCGCCGCGGCCCTTACCCGCCAGCCCCCGGCCGCCGTGCGCGCGTCCCGGGCCCTCCTGCGCGGCGCGATGCCGGAGCAGGTCGTCGCCGCCATCCACCGCGAGGCGGCGGTCTTCGTCGAACGCCTGACCTCCCCCGAGGCCGCCGAGGCCTTCCAGGCCTTCCTGCAGCACCGCCCGCCGGATTTTTCCCAGTTCACTTGAAGGAGCCCGCGCGTCCGGTGGGACCGGGCGGAGGAATGAATCATGACAATGAAAGCCGGGGGTGTCCGTGACGGGCGCGTTTCTTCCCGGGGGTTCCCACTCAACGCCGCAGTCCGGGCCGCCCTGTGCGCGTGCCTGCTGGCCGTCTGCGCCGCCGCCGCGGAGGAGGGCGCCGCGTCCGCATGGGTTTCGGATCATTTTCGCGGCGACGGTTCGAGTCTCCCTTTCTCCTTCACCTATGACGGCAAGGCGTCCGACGGGCTGCTCCGGCAATGGCCGTCGTCCTCGGAGACCCGGCAACTGGACGCCCTGCGCACCGAGCGGACGCTCTCCTGGACGGATCCCCGGACAAAGCTCTCCGTCCGCTGCGTGGTGGTCGAGTATGCGGACTATCCCGCGGTCGAGTGGACGGTCTATCTGAAGAACAACGGCCCGGAGGACACGCCGATTCTGGAGCGGATCCAGGCGCTGGATGTCCTGCTCAGCAAGGAGGCCGGCGGGCCGTTCATCCTCAACGGGATCAAGGGCGACTGGACCGTCGCCGAAGGCTACGAGCCCTATGAACTTGCGCTGGGCGCCGGCGCGCGCAAGGAGTTCGCCCCGGGAAACCACCCCGGAAAATCCACCTCGGGTCCCGACGGCTGGCCGTACTTCAACCTGTCCCTGCCGACTGGCCGTGTTTTGATGGCGGTCGGCTGGCCGGGACAGTGGGCCGCGTCGTTCGCCTGCGAATCCGCGGGCGCGCTGCGTGTGCTGGCCGGACAGGAATTGACGCATCTCCGCCTGAAACCGGGCGAGGAGGTCCGCACCCCGCTGATCGCGCTGCTGTTCTCCCAAGAGAGGGACTTGGCGGAGTCGCAGAACCTCTGGCGCCGCTGGTACGTCGCGCACAACATGCCGCGCGTGGACGGAGAGACCCAGCGGGCCGTCACGCAGATCCAGGTCGGCGGGGGCGAGCAGGACATCGCCTCCGCCCGGCTGTTTCTGGAAAACGGCATCAGGCCCGACATCTGCTGGCGCGACGCCGGGGCGGGCGGCACCACGTGGTACCCCAGCGACATGGAACCCTGGAAGGACGCGCTGGCCTGGCTCAACACCGGCACCTGGGAGATTGACCCCGCCAAGTACCCGAACGGGTTCAGGCCCTTCAGCGACTGGGTCCACGCGAACGGCATGCAGTTCCTCCTGTGGTTCGAGCCGGAACGGGTCGGCAGCATGGAGTCCTGGATCGGCCGGAACCACCCGGAATGGGTCATGCCGTGCAACGAGCAGGGCGCCCTGCTGAACGAGGGCGACCCGGCGGCCCTGGAGTGGCTCATCGGCCACCTCGACGGCATGATCAAGGAGCAGGGGATTGACTGGTACCGGGAGGACATGAACGGCGTCGGGCCCCTGCCCGGATGGCGCGGCCATGACGCGGAGGACCGGCAGGGCATCACCGAAAACCTCTATGTTCAGGGTCACCTGCGGCTGTGGGACGAGCTGCGGCGGCGAAACCCCCGGCTGCGGATTGACTCCTGCGCTTCCGGCGGACGCCGCAACGACTTGGAGACCATGCGCAGGGCCGTCCCCCTGACCCGGAGTGATTTCCAGTTCCCCGACATGAAGGGGGTCATTGAGGGCAACCAGGGGCACACCTACGGGCTGTCGTTCTGGCTGCCGTTTCAGGGGACGGGCTGCTACCAGTACGACCCTTACGCCTACCGGAGTTTCTACCTGCCCCTGTTCGGCATGGGCGGCCTCTCCCCGGACAACGTTGAGGCGCAGAAGAGGGCGTACAGCGAGGTCCGCAAGGTCGGTCCCTGCATGCTGCACGACTATTACCCCCTCACTGAATACAGCCTCGCGCCGGACCGCTGGATCGCGTGGCAGTTCAATGATCCCGGGGAGGGAGTCGGCGTGGTGCAGGCGTTCCGCAGGCCGGACTGCGGCGAAGCCTCCATGACCTTCAAACTCAGGGGTCTCCGGGAAGACGCGGAGTATGAACTGGAGAACCTGGACACCGGAAAGGAACTCCGCACGGGGCGCGCGCTGATGCGGGAAGGGCTGACGGTCGCAATGGCGGAGAAACCGGCGGCGGCGGTGATCCTGTACCGGGCCGTCTCCCCATGACCCGGCCGCCGCGTTCCCGCGGGCCGGGTGGTATACTACCGTCTGTTTTGACGGCTGTGTGAACCGCGCCCGGCCGGGCGCGGCGAGGAGTCTCTATGAAAGTGTTGCTGACCGGCGGCGCGGGGTATCTCGGCATGGTCACCGCCGCGACGCTGTCGCGCCGGGGCCACGAGGTCGTGGTGTTCGACCGCTTCTGCCATCTCCGCGAGGGGGACACCCCGGCGGCGTTCATGGCGCGCCACGCCGCGCCGGGCGTCTCGTGGGTTGCGGGCGACGTGCGCCGGCTCCAGGAGCACCCCGCCCTGCTGGACGGCGTGGACGCCGTCATCCACCTGGCCAGCGTGTGCAACGACCCCTCGTGCGACCTGAACGCGGAGATGGCCTTCGACGTCAACACGGAGAGCACGAAGGAGCTGGCGCGCCAGGCCGTCGCGTGCGGGGTGCGGCGGTTCGTCTTCGCGTCGAGCTGCGCCGTCTACGGACGGGGTGTCTTCGAGCTGCTGGACGAGGCCAGCCCGGCGAACCCCGTGTCCGCGTTCGCCCAGAGCAAGCTCCAGGCGGAGGAGGCCCTGCTGCGGCTGGAGGGCGCGGCCTTCGAGCCCGTCTGCGCGCGCATGGCCACGCTGTTCGGCGTTTCGCCGCGCATGCGTTTCGACCTCGCGGTGAACCAGATGGTCGCCACCGCCGTGCGCCAGGGCAAGATCGTCGTGCGCGGCGGCGGCGCGCAGTGGCGGCCCTTCGTCCACATTGCCGACGCCGCCGAGGCCCTCGCCCGCATGGCCGAGGCCCCCGCGGCGGCCGTGTCCGGGCAGGTCTTCAACGTCGGCGACGACGCGGGGAACGTGCAGATCCGCGCACTGGCGGACCGCGTGGCCGCGCGGATTCCCGGCACGGCGGTGGAGGTGCCCAAGGACGACGACGACAAGCGGGACTACCGGGTGCTCTTCGCCAAGCTCCGCGACCGCCTGGGCTTTGCCTGCGCGCGGACCATGGAGGAGGGCATGGACGAGCTGCGCGCCCATCTGGATGCGAACCCGGACGTCCAGCCCTTCGACGAGGCCCACAACAACGTGGCGCGCATGAAACGCCTGCTGGACACGCCGGTGGACGACGGCGGCGAGCCCGTCGCGGCGCGGTTCATTCCCCTCGCGCGGCCGTCCCTCGGGCCGGAGGAGGAGGAGGCCGTGCTGGGGGCCCTCCGCAGCGGCTGGCTCACCTCGGGGCCGCAGATTCAGACCTTCGAGCGCATGTTCGCCGGGACGACCGGCGCGGCCCACACCGTGGCCGTGTGTTCCTGCACCGCCGCGCTCCACCTGTGCCTCGCGCGCCTCGGGCTGAAGCCCGGCGACGAGGTCGTCACCCCGCCCATCACCTGGGCCTCCACGGGCAACACGCTGCTAAACATGGGGCTCGTGCCGAAGTTTGTGGACGTGGCCCCGGACACGCTCAACCTGAACCCCGGCCTGCTGGAGGCCGCCCTCACGGAGCGCACCCGCGCCGTCATCCCCGTCCACCTCGCGGGGAACCCCTGCGACATGGACCGGATCAACGAGATTGCGGCGCGCCGCGGCGTGGCCGTCATCGAGGACGCCGCCCACGCCCTCGGCGCGGCCTACGGCGACGGCACGTCCGTCGGCGCGGGGAAGAACCCCGCCTGCTTCAGCTTCTACGCCATCAAGAACATCACCACCATGGAGGGCGGCATGATCACCGCGCCCGACGCGGAGTCCGCCGCCGGGCTGCGCCTCCTCGCGTCCAACGGCATGAGCGCCACCGCGTGGGACCGCTACGGCCGCAGCGCCGTGCCCGCGCCCGCCCAGGTGCTGCAGCCCGGCTTCAAGTACGCCCTCGGCAACGTCGGCGCCGCCATGGGCATTGAGCAGCTCAAGAAGTTCGCCGCGTTCAAGGCCGCGCGGACGCGGCTCGCCGCCATGTACCGCGCCGTCCTCGGCGACGTGGAGGAGATCGTCCTGCCCCCGGACTGCGCCCGCGGCGCCCACGCCTGGCACCTGTTCATGGTCCGCCTGCGGCTGGACAAGCTGAGCCGCTCCCGCGACGAGATCGCCGCCGACCTCCGCCGCGAGAACATCGGCACGGGCGTCCACTTCTACGGGCTGCACCTGCACCCCTACTACCGCGAGACCCTCGGCCTGCGCCCCGAAGACCTGCCCGAAGCCACCAAGGCCTCCGGGGAAATCCTCTCCCTGCCCCTCCACCCCCAGCTCACCGACAAGAACCTCCACGAGGTCGTCTCCGCCCTGAAAAAAGTCCTCGCCCACCGGCAGCGGTAACCCTACTTCCGTAGCGCAGGCGTTCCGCCTGCAAGGTCTTTATGTCTTATGTACCGCCAGCGTCCCGCTGGCCCCGTCTTTTTCTCTGGCCGCCGGCATGGCTCGCGTGCCAAAGACAAGGCCGCCGGGACGGCGGCGCTACGGAACAGCCCCGCCAGCCCGCCCCCGTAGCGCAGGCGTCCCGCCTGCAAGGTCTTTCTGCCTTCCGTACCGCCAGCGTCCCGCTGGCCCCGTCTTTTTCTCTGGCCGCCGGCATGGCTCGCGTGCCAAAGACAAGGCCGCCGGGACGGCGGCGCTACGGAACAGCCCCGCCAGCCCGCCCCCGTAGCGCCAGCGTCCCGCCTGCAAGGTCTTTCTGTCTTCCGTACCGCCAGCGTCCCGCCTGCAAGGTCTTCCTGCCTTCCGTACCGCCAGCGTCTCGCTGGCCTTGTCTTCGGTTCCGGGAATCGCCCCGCCGCCGCGGCATGTTTCCCCAACATGGAACCTTATACCCTGCTCTACGACGGCGCGTGCCCCCTCTGCCGCGCGGGCGCGGCGAGCGTGACCCGCCTGTCCCGCGCGGGACGGATACGCGGCGTGTCCTTTGACTCCGCCCGCGAAGACCCCGCCCTCGCCAGTCTCCTCGGCGACACGATGCCCGACGGCTTCATTCTCCGCACTACGGCCGGCACCGTCCTGCGCGGCGCGGAAGCCGTCCCCGAACTCCTCCGCGCCACGGGAACTCTCGGGTTCTTGGCCCCGGTACTGCGCCTTCCGCCGTGCTCCTGGATTTTCCCCCGGGCCTACCGCTGGCTGGCCGCCAACCGCCACTGGGTCTCCCGGTGTCTTTTCAGTTGCGATAGGGGAGGGTGCGGGCGCGGGGCATGACGCCGCAGTCGCGGCGGAACGGGGGCGGGCGGTATACTCTCCCCTGCGGCCCGCAAGGCCGACATCACAACCCTACGGCCCACGGAGACTCCCCCATGCCCCCCCTCCACGCGCTTTCCGCCTTTCTGTTGGACATGGACGGCACGCTGTATCTGGGGAAGTCGCGTCTGCCGGGGGCGGAGGAGCTGATCCAGACCCTCCGCGACACGGGGCGCCGGCATCTCTACCTGACGAACAACCCGTCATCCGACGGCGCGGCCTACGCGGAGAAGCTGCGGGGCATGGGCATTCCGGCGGAGGCGGAGGAAGTGTTCACGGCGGGTGCCGCCACGGCGGACTATGTCGCGCGGGACTTGGGATTCCGGCGGGTCTTCGCCCTGGGCACGCCCTCGTTCGAGGAGGAGCTGCGCCGCGCGGGGGTGGACCCCGCGGCGAAGGACCCGGAGGCGGTGGTGCTGGCCTTTGACAAGACGCTGACCTACGCGAAACTGGAGCGGGCCTGCCTGCTCCTGCGGGAGGGGCTGCCCTACATCGCCAGCAACCCGGACAAGGTCTGCCCCACGGACTACGGCTACATCCCGGACTGCGGGGCCATGGCCGCCCTGCTCTTCGAGGCCACCGGGCGCACCCCGCACTTTGTCGGCAAGCCCAGCCCGGAGTTCGCCCGGCTGGCCCTGGAGCGCCTCGGCGCACGGCCGGAGGAGGCCGCCATGGTCGGCGACCGCCTCTACACCGACATGGAGATGGCCCGCCTCGCGGGCATGACGGGCATCCTCCTCCTCAGCGGCGAGACCCACCCCGAGGATCTGGATGCCGCGCCCCACCAGCCCGCCTTCGTGTTGGAGAACGCCGGAGCCCTCGCTCAGGCGCTGCGGGGAGCCGGACCCCTGCGGAGGGAAGCGAACTGAGGCGGAGCAGGCGGGCGCACCGTCCGCAACGGCCTATGCGTTCGCTCCAGGGCGCGGCAAGCGGCGCCCCTACGAGAGGATTCCCCGGCGTTTTCGCGTGAACTTAGGGCATGGGCAGGTAGGGCGCGTTAAGCGGCGCCCCTACGAGAGGATTCCCCGGCGTTTTCGCGTATGCCCGAGGCATGGGCAGGTAGGGGCGCCGCTTGCCGCGCCCTCTTCTTTCCCGGCAGGACTGTCTCACCCGGTGGGTGAGGGGCATCCCTTTCACGACAGCATGCGTTCCCCTGCGCGTTCACCTAACACGCCTGATTCCGTCCCTTGCCTTATCCAACAATCCGGCCTCCCGTACCCGGAACAGCGCCGGCATAATCTGTGAATAGTGACATTTCATTGAAGCATTCCCCCGTCTTGAGGTATCATGGCGTCTTCCCGGCGCAATGACTGCCCCGGAAAACCCCTGGAGAAGCCCCATGTTTCGGCCCGAAATTAAAGTCCTCGACTGCACCATCCGCGACGGCGGGCTGATGAATGAGTGGAAGTTTGAGAAGTCCCTCGTGAAGGACGTGTTTCACGGCCTGGCCCAGGCGGGCGTGGACTATGTTGAGCTGGGCTACCGCGCGGACAAGCGGCAGTTCAACCCGGCGGACTTCGGTCCCTGGCGTTTCTGCGACGAGGCGGATCTGCGCGAGGTGGCCTACGAGTGCGGCACCAAGGTCTCCATCATGTGCGATGTGGGCCGCACAGACTACGACAGCTTCCTGCCCGCCTCCGAGTCCATCGTGAAGCTGGTGCGCGTCGCCACCTACGTCAAGGACGTGGACAAGGCCATCCACCTGGGCAACCATGTGAAGAGCCTGGGCTACGAGGTGTCGGTGAACATCATGGCCGCGTCGCACGCCCTGGAGCCCGACCTCGACGAGGCCCTCGACCAGCTCGCCGCCACAAACTTCGACATGGTCTACATCGTGGACAGCTTCGGGTACTTCTACAGCGAGCAGATCCACTATCTCGCCGACAAGTACCTTTCACACCTTCCAGGGAAACAGATCGGCATCCACTGCCATGACAACCAGTGTCTCGGTTTCGCCAACACCATCGAGGGGATCATCAAGGGCGTCAACCGCCTCGACGCGACCATCTACGGCATCGGCCGCGCCGCGGGCAACTGCCCCCTGGAGCTGCTGCTCGGTTTCCTGAAGAATCCAAAGTTCAACGTGCGCCCCATTTTTGACCTCATCGAGAAGTACTTCGTGGACATGAAGAAGGAGCTGCGCTGGGGCTACGAGATTCCCTACGCCATCACCGGCATCCTGAACAAGCACCCGCGCGCGGCCATGGCCTTCATGAAGGGCGTCCACGGAAACACCTTCTCCGAGTTCTACGACGAGCTGCTCAACGCCGACGAACTGTAAGGATTCTCGGCGCCTTCGGGCAGGATGTACACAAGTTTTTCGCGGTGCCGGGGGTGTAAACAACGCATAGTGCTAAATACGCGGTTCTTCGGCGCGTTTTTGGATTGCCTTTTGCGGGGGTTGCGGGTATAATTTTCACAAAGTAGAATTGGGTGTGTTTTCCTTTGAGGTCATTTCCGGCGGGGTGAGGCATCTTGGCCGGAACAACAAACGTTGGGAGCAGGGCAATGGTCTATAAGAACTTAACCCACAGTGTCGGAGTGTGTCACCGCACGGGGGGCTGGTCGCGGTTTGCTGCGCGCATCGTTCCGGTGATGCTCGCGGTGGTTCTGGCAGCGGCCTCCGCCGGGGCGCAGACCATCTATGAAAGCAACGGCGAGCTGGGCGACTGGAATGTCGCCGCGGGCGCCCTCACCATCAACACCAACGCGATGACGATGACCTGGGGCGCCCAGGTGAGGACCGGTGTTGACATTGACGGCGTCGCGGTCTTCCGCTTCGCCAACCTGACGGTCAGCTCCAGCGTGTCCGTGACGGTCACGGGCGCGCGGCCCCTTTCCATCACCGCCTCCGGCGACATCTACTGGGGCCCCCACGTGTTTGTCGCCCCGGGCACGCTCGGCGGCGGTCAGGGCGGCGTGGCCGGCACGGGCGGCGCGGGCGGCCAGGGGGGGTCGGGCTCCGCAGGCGGCGGCGGCGGCAACGGCGGCCGCGGCGGTGACGGCGGTGAAAAGAATGTAAGCCATTCGGACGGTTACAGCGGCAACGGTGGCACGGTCGGCGCGCCAAGCGTCAACGGGGCGGACGGCATCGGCGGCAGCGATGGTGCAGACGGTCAGGCAGGTGTCGCCGGTTATGGCGGACTTGGTGTCGTTGGCACGGGTGGCATGAAGGGGTCTCTGGGCGGGGGCGGCTCCAGGGGGGCCGGCGCGGCGGGCGGTTCCAGCGGCAATGGCGGGGACTACGGAACGTGGCCAAACAACGGCGGCGGGACGGGCGGCACGGGGGGGAGCGGCTTCCCGGGTAACATTGGCAACAACGGAACCGGCGCGTCCGGTGGTCAGACGGGCCTCAATGCGCAGTTCATTGCCTCCGCGAACAACCTTACACTGGCGGCCGGTTTTGGCGGCGGTGGTGGCGGCGGCGGTGGCGGGGCTGGTGGCGGCGGTGGCGCCTCCGGTGGCGGCGGCGGCGGTGGTGGCGGCGGCGGCGGCGGCGGCGGGGCAAACTTCGGGTGGACCCAGTCCGGCGGCGGCGGCGGCGGCGGCGGTGCGGGCGGCGCGTCGGGCGGCGGTGGTGCGGGCGGTTCGGGTGGCGGCGGCGGCGGCGGATCCACCGGCGCGGTGCGCGGCGCTGACGGTTCGGTTCTGAGTGCCCAGGCGGCGGGAGGTGGCAGTGCCGTGATTCCCTCGCCGGACACGCGCGCGGGTGGAAATGGCGCCGGCCGGACCGGCGGCAGTCCCGGCACGGGCGGCGCGGGCGGCGGCGGCGGCGCGGGCGGCGCGGGCGGCGGCGGCGGCGC
>JAAYBR010000049.1 GCA_012730045.1 Candidatus Hydrogenedentota bacterium
GAGGCTGGAAACCATTCTCTCTTCATTATCGGTGTTCATCGGTGGTTGCTCTTTGGGGGCGCAGTTCCCCCGCCCGCGACTAAGGGCGCAGGCATGCCTTGGCGGCTCCCCCCTATTGTGCGAGTGGTTCCGGAGGGGGGAACCACCGATGAACACCGATGAACACCGATAAAGCGTGCGGAGGCAGGGGGGGCGTTCCCAGGGAAGCCCTTTCTTCAACGACATTCCCGCCTCCGGGCGGTCAGGGGCTCGCAATGACAGGGGCATCGTTCGCGATGACGGGTTGAGCGGCGGTCTCGCGTTGGAATGAAGACGAGGCCGGCGGGACGCCGGCGGTACGGCAAGGGCGCCCCGCCGGGCCATCTCGTACCGCTGGCGTCCCGCCGGCCCTGTCTTTGATTTTTCCTGTTTCGCCGCCCATGTCCCCCTGCGCGCCCGGGTCCCCGGCTTGGTTCGTGACGGAGGCTTCGTGTACATTGGGTTGAAAAGAAGGAAGCCTGTCCCATGAATCTCCTCGTTTGTCCGTTGGTGTGCCTGACGGCGGCCCTTTCCCCGGTGCCGGAGCCGGAACATTGGGCGCACCGTCTCCAGCATAACGACCCGAACCTTGTCGTGGACCTCGGCGTGGGGCTGTGGGCGATCCCACTGCCCATGGACTATGACGGGGACGGGGATATGGACCTGCTGGTGTCCAGCGCGGATGTGCCGGCGCGGGGCGTTCAGTTCTTCGAGAATGACGGCTCGGGCGTGTTTCAGCCGGGCATCCTGCTGGACACGGAGAAGCGCCCCAATGTGACGGTTTCCTATGTGGACGGGGTGCCGAGGGTGTGCGAGCCGGGGAAATGGTATGCCGACTTTCCGAAGAACGGCTATGCCGCCCCCAAAGATGTTCCCTTCAAGCCGGATTTTCATATTGGCCGGGCCAACCAATGGCGGTTCGCGGACTATGACGGGGACGGCGCGGTGGACCTCATCCTCGGCATCAGCGACTGGCGGGACTACGGCTGGGACGACGCCTATGACGCCGACGGCCGCTGGACCGCCGGGCCGATTCACGGGTACGTGTATCTGGTCCGAAACACCGGAACCACGGAGGCTCCCCAATACGGGGCGGCCGTGAAGGTGGAGGCCGGCGGCAAGCCGGTGGATGTGTTCGGCTGTCCCTCGCCCAACTTTGTGGACTGGGACGGCGACGGGGACCTGGACCTTGTCTGCGGCTCTTTCCTGGACACCATCACCCTGTTTGAGAACACGGGCACCCGAACGGCCCCCGTGTATGCCGCGGGTCGGCCGTTGCTGTGCGGTTCGGAACCGCTCCGGATGGAACTGCAGATGCTCCAGGTCGCCGCCCTGGACTGGGACGGCGACGGGGACCCGGACCTCGTGGTGGGCAAGGAGGACGGGCGCGTGGCCCTGGTGGAGAACGACGGCGGCACCGTAAAGCTGCCCGTCTATTTCAAGCAGCGCGCGCGGCATGTGAAGTGCGGTGCCCTGAGCGCGCCCGTGGGCGCGGACTGGGATGGCGACGGCGACGAGGACATCCTCTGCGGAAACACGGCGGGGTTCGTGGAGTTCATCGAAAACCTCGGCGGGAATCCGGTGCGGTGGGCGGCCCCGGTGCGGCTGGAGGCCGGCGGGGAGGTCATCCGCTTCCAAGCCGGCCCCAACCTCTCCATTCAGGGCCCGGCCGAGGCGAAATGGGGCTACACCACCTTCTCCGTCGGGGACTGGGACGGCGACGGCCTGCTGGACCTCGTCTGCAACAGCATCATCGGGCGGGTCGTCTGGTTCCGGAACATCGGGTTGAAGGGCACCCCTCGCCTTGCCCCGGCGGAACCGGTTCGGGTGGTGTGGGAAGGGGAGACCCCGAAGCCGGGCTGGGTCTGGTGGACCCCCGAACCGGGCACCCTGGCCACCCAGTGGCGGACCACCCCGGTTATGGCCGATTTCAACGGCGACGGCCTCATGGACCTGGTCATGCTGGACCACGAGGGCTTTCTGGCCTTCTTTGAACGCACGGAACGGGACGGTGCGCGGATACTGCTCCCCGGCAAACGGGTGTTTCTGGCGGAGGACGCGAAACGGGAGGGGGCCTTTGACAGCAATGGACGCCCCACCTCCGCGGACTTTGACAAGGACGGCGAAAACGACTACTTCATGCGCGGCCCCAACGGGGAGACCCTTTTCCGGTGCAGGGATAGAAAAACGGACCGAGATGCCCTCCGTACGGCGGGGGGGCTCCTGCCTCATCCCCTCGACAAGGGCGTCCTGCGCCCGCTTCCGGGGCCGGTTCCCGTCCGGATGAATGTCTCCTGGGCCGGCGGCAGCGGCCGCCGCAAACTCGCCCTGACGGACTGGGACGGCGACGGCGACCTGGATGTTCTGGTGAACAGCCCCTCCGTCACGCTGCTTCGGAACCTGGGGGCTGCGGAAGGCGGCGTGCTGCTGCGGGACGAAGGGCCCCTGACGCCGCATGTGCTTGCGGGACACGACACGTCTCCGGGCCTGCTGGACCTGGAGGGAGACGGCCTGCCGGGGCTGGTCATCGGCGCCGAGGACGGCTACCTGTACCACTACCCCCGGACGCCCGACGGGTCCTGACGGGTTGCATCCGCCGCGCCGATGGGATAGCATAGCGGCATTCCGATCGGAGGAATTCCTTGAAAATTACCCCCTACGAGCTGACCCCCTTTGCCATGAACTGCTATGTCCTCGAGGACGGCGGCGAGGCGGTGGTGGTGGACCCGGGCGAGGCGTCGCCGGAGCTCCTGCGCGACCTGGCGGCCCTGTCCGTCAAGATGGTCATCAACACCCACTGCCACTGCGACCATGCGGGCGGGAATGCCGGGGTCATGGCCGCCACGGGCGCGCCGCTGGCCTGCCATGCGGCCGACATCCCGCTGCTGGAGGCCATCGAGCAGCAGGGCCGGATGTTCGGCGTGCACTTCCCGCCCTCCCCGCCGCCGGATGTGCTGCTGGAGGCGGGGCAGACCGTGACTTTTGGCGGCCAGCGTCTGGAGATTCGCCACGCCCCGGGGCACTCTCCCGGCCATGTGGTGCTCGTCGGGGACGGCTTTGTTCTCGCGGGAGACGTGCTTTTCGCCGGGTCCATCGGCCGGACCGATCTTCCCGGGGGCAGTTATGCCCAGCTCATTCATTCCATCAAGACGGAGCTCATGACCCTGCCGGATGAGACGGTCGTCCATTCGGGGCACGGTCCCGACACCACCATCGGCGTCGAGCGCCGCACCAACCCCTTCCTGGTGAACCCATGAGCGCTTTTCTCGCGTCTTTCCTGCTCCTGGCCTCGGCGGCGGTGGACCTGTCCATCGCCCCGGACCAGCCGCTGCCGTTCGTGTATGTGGACGACCCGCTGATTATCGAGCTTGTGTCCCCCGTGGACGCCGTCACCCGCATGAAGCTCCGCCTCACGGGAACGCATCTGCCCCAAGAGGACGATGTGACCCTGGGCGACATCCCCCTGGTGGCCGGCGCGCCGCGGTGGTGCGCCATCAAGGACGCCTCGCACCAGCGGGGGGCCTATCTTGCGGAGGTCGCCCTGGAAACCGCCGGGGAAGTCCAGAAACACAGCGTGCGCTTCTGCCGCATTGACCGGCCGGCCGCGCAGCATCCGCTGCCGCTCGCGGCCGTCCTTTCGGGAAAGGAAACCGCAGACCAGCTCATGGCCCAGCGCGCCGTCGGGCTTCGCGAGGTGGTCGTCGCCGTGGACGACCCCGAGTTTGCCGCCAAACTCGCCCAGGCCGCCGCCATGCGTTTCTCCGTGGCCGTGGCCGTCCCCGCCGCCGCGCCCGCCGCGCTTGTCCAGGAGGCCCTGGCGGACGTGGATCCGGGGATTTGCGCGCGGATCGTCCGGTGGGAAGTCGCCTTTGCGGGGGATGCGGCGGCCTTCTCCGAGCGCGTGAAAACCCTCAAAGAGACCGGCTGCCCGGCCCCTGTCGCCGTCGCCGTCGAGAGCGCCGACCGCTTCGCCGCCTTTCTGGACGCACTTCCCGCGACACCGGTACGCCAGTGCGTGCTTTCCGGTGAACCCGGCGCGGTGGACCGCGCCCGTCCCGAGGCGCTGCGCCGGGGCATGGTCGGATGGGAATACTCCTTTGTCCTGGGTCCGGCCGCCGCTGAGAAGGGCGACGGCTTTCAGAAGACTTTCCTGGGCCTGCTGCGCTCCGGATACACAGGCGCGGCCCTGGATGCCGACCTTGTTTTTGGCGGCGGGGAACCCCGGGAGATTGCGGCCTGGATCAACGGGCTGGCCTGCCGCCTTTCAGGCAGACGGTACGTCGGCGAATGCGCGGAGGTCACGGGTGGCGCGGCCTGGCTGTTCAGGGATTCAGCGAAGTGGCTTGCCGCCGTATGGGCTGCCGAAAAAGGCGTCCCCGTGGAGATTCCCCTCCAGGGCGCGGCCGGTGTCTCCGTCACGGACGGACTTGGAAACCCCATCCCGGGGGTGGACACCACCGGTGCCGCGCTCACGCTGGAGGCCGGACCCGTTCCGGTGTTTGTCTCCGGGGCGGGCGGGGGCATTTTGGGCGCCGCCGCCGCCCGCGAGGGACAACGGCAGGCCAGTGCCGTCCGCAAGGACGGGAACCTTTCGCCCCTTATGTCCGATGGCCTTCGCCGCCTGCTGGAAGGCATGGAAGGGGAGATTTCCGGGGCGTCCAGCAGGGCGCGGTTTCTGGAACTCGCCCGTTTTCTCCCCTCGCTGGAGACCGCACGCATGGCGGGACAGCCCGGCGCGGTCGCCGCGTTGGACGCCCTGACCGCCCTGGCCCGGACCCTTTGCGTGCTGGAGGAGGACCGGGGGGAACTGTTTGTCGAGCCCACCCAGGACCTCGTGGCCCGCAGCGAGGACCACCAGTCCCTCTATGTCACCGGTGCGACCATCCAGGACAACGGGATATCCCTCTACGGGGACTGGCTGCTGGAGGAGGTGCGGCGTCTCGTGCAGGAGGCCGAAACGGCCGACGCGTCGGGGCGCAAGGTGGAGGGCGCGGCCCTGGCCATGCTGGCCGAGGCCCGCGCACAGGGGCTTGCCCTAATCTCAAAGACCAAGGCGGCTCCGGCACCAGCACCTGCGGTTGCCCCCGCCGCCGAAGAAAAGACGGAGGAGGAGCCCGCGCCCGCCGAGAAGGAACCCGCCGAAGAGAAACCGGAGCAGAAGCAGGAGGCGGCAGTCCCCCCGGACGGCGAGGTGATCCATGTGGTGGCCTCCGGGGACAACCCGTACACCATCTCCAAGAAGTACGGGGTCTCCCTGGACGACCTGCTCAAATGGAACAAGTTGACCAAAAAGTCCCGCCTGAACATCGGCGACAAACTGGTGGTCAAGGGGGCCAAGGCGGCCCCCGCGCCAAAAGCGTCCTCGTCCAAGCGGCGGCGCTGACCCCCGAAGAACATGTTTTCAGGAGAATCCTCCCCATGAAGAGAATCGGTGTGCTGACCAGCGGGGGCGACTCGCCCGGCATGAACGCCGCGGTGCGCGCCGTCGTCCGCGCCGGCGTGGCCAACGGCCTCGAGATCTTCGGCGTGGAACGCGGCTACCAGGGCATGATCAAGGGGGCCATCCGGCCGCTGGACGCCCGGTCGGTCAGCGGTATCGTGAACCGCGGCGGCACGATCCTCAAGACCGCCCGCAGCAGGGATTTCCTGGAGCCGGAAGGCCGCGCGCGCGCGGCGGCGCAGCTGGCCGCCCACGGGATAGGGGGAGTTGTGGTCGTCGGGGGCGACGGATCCTACCGGGGCGCCGCCGCGCTCTACCAGGAGCACGGTATCCGGTGCGTCGGCCTGCCCGGCACCATTGACAACGACATCGGGGGCACCCAGTACACCATCGGCTTCGACACGGCCCTCAACATCGCCACCGAGGCGCTCGACCGCATCCATGACACGGCGGACTCCCATGACCGCATCTTCTTCGTGGAGGTCATGGGCCGCCATTCCGGGTTCATCGCCATCATGAGCGCCATCGCCGGGGGCGCCGAGGAGGTGCTCACGCCCGAGGAGCCCTCGGACATTCCGGGTCTGGTCGCCCGCATGCAGGACTGCCGCAAGCGCGGAAAGACCTCCATGATCGTCGTGGTGGCCGAGGGCGACGACGCGGGGGGGGCGGTGGACATCGCCAAACGTGTGGAGAAGGAATCGGACTTCAAGGATGTCCGGGTAACCATCATCGGGCACCTGCAGCGGGGCGGCAGCCCCACCGCGTTCGACCGCATCCTCGCCAGCCGGATGGGGGTCCGCGCCGTGGAGGCCCTGCTCGCCGGCGAATCGGGGGTGATGGTTGGGATCGAGAACCAGCAGATGGTGGTCCGTCCCCTCAGCGACTCCTGGGAAAAAAAGTCCCTGTTCGACCCCGAACTCCTGCGCGTGGTCCGCGTCCTCGGCGTCTGACATCCGGCCTTCCGTTGCCCGCCCGCAGGGGTGCCGCTTGCCGCGCTCGAGCAGTCGTGAAGACCCAGTCCGTCACGCGTAGGGGCGCCGCTTGCCGCGCCCGAGCAGTCGTGAAGACCCAGTCCGTCACGCGTAGGGGCGCCGCTTGCCGCGCCCTCTTCCTTTACACCGCGCGCGGTGGCGCCGTCTGCACCTATCTCATTCTGCGCCGCATGGAAAGCTCCGGCGGCATCATGAGCGAATGGGAACAGGTCGGCATCTCCCTCAGCCACCAAATCACCCTCACCAACCAGACACGGTTCCGCCAACTCGAATACCGCGTCGCCGCCGTCAACGGCGCCGGCGTCGGGGTCCCCAGCAACACCGTCGCCGTCGTCCTGTAACGGAGGGAAAGGCAAGCCCCCCGCCCGGAGTCCGATCCTCCGGGCGGGGGGGATGCGTTTGTTGGGTTCGTGGTGAAGGGGTATTAGGCGAAGACGCTGGGGGTTTCCGAGCACGAGATTGCCGCGCTTCGCTCGCAATGACGGATGGAGGCGTCATGGCGAGCGAAGCGAAGCCATCTCGTGCACGCAAACGCCCATCCTGCACGAGATTGCCGCGCTTCGCTCGCAATGACGGTTAATCGCGGGTCATGGCGAGCGAAGCGAAGCCATCTCGTGCATGCAAACGCCCATCCTGCACGAGATTGCCGCGTCGGCCCGGGGCGGCCGACTCGCAATGACGAGGGGAGCGCCGGTCTCGTGAAGAACTCTTCGTCAACGCGTCATTGCGAGCGAAGCGCGGCAATCTCGTTCCCGCCACACCTACGCTTCTGTCACGCCCGGCAACGCCCTGCCTACACGAGATTGCTTCACTTCGTTCGCAATGACGTTTAGTCGCGCGTCATTGCGAGCGAAGCGCGGCAATCTCGTTCCCGCCACGGCTACGCTTCTCTCACGTCCGCTGACGCCCTACCCTCCCTCTCAAGTCAGGGAGTGTCGGCGCCGTCGCGCATGCTGTCGTGTGACCGCATAACTTCATTTTCATGAGCAAGTATCTGAGCGTCAAGCTCCTTGAAACGCGCCGCATTTTTCTTCCTGTGCTTCATCCACGCCTTGTAGTTGGTCACGATGTCAATCTCATCATCGTCCGGATTGGGAAATCCTTGAAGGATGACTGCGGTATTCGTACCCGACAGCGCACCGACAAAAAGGTGCGGATTTCCATCAATCGCAAAGGCCCACGTGTCCACCTCGATCCGGTGATGATCCTTCGTGTAGCTGTCGTCCCACCAAGGCAACGCCCACCGAATGCGCAGTCTCCACTTCAATATGTTTCCGTCCTCATCCAGGGCGGGAACAGCACGCATAAGGCTGAGATCGCCCACCTGCATGTTCATGCCAATTCGGATGCTGCTGAGAAAAAGCCGTGTTATCTCTGTCGGCACCGGGGAGGACGCCTCCCCTAGCAAGATCAGTGCGCCACAACGCACAATTTTTTGGAGCGAGGCGTCCACCTCCGCCTCTTTCTCCGCGATAAGCCTCTTAAGCTGATCCATCTGAATCTCCAAGTAACCTGTTGATCCGGGGCCTAACCCGTCATTGCGAGCGAAGCGAAGCAATCTCTTGTCGGAAGCGCTTGGTCTATTCCACAACTCAGTTGTTCGTCGGCCTGTCTTCGCTATCTTCTCCCGTCGCCGGGGTCTCCTCCCTGCCAGAGGTGTCCATGAGATCGAGCCACTCCGGGTTTGCCGCCTCAATCAGCGCAATCTTCTTGGCGCGGGAGCCCGCCTTGATCCTCTTCTCCGCCATGATCGCTTGAATCATCGTGGGGAAGAACTCGGCAAACACCAGTTTGTTGGCTTTGTAGCGGCGGGTGAAAACACCTCCGCTCCCGGAGAAGTGCTCGGCCATTCTCCGCGACAGGTCGGAGGTGACTCCAGTGTAGAGCACCGTGTGGTGCTTGTTGGTGAGGATGTAGACGCAGGGCTCTTTTCTGCGCATGGCCGCCTCCCTGATGTTCATCGGCATTCTAGCCCAGCATGCCGGACGACTGTCAACCGCAGGCATGGCGGGAACGGGATTGCTTCGCTTCGCTCGCAATGACGTGTTTTCGGCTGGTTCAGCGCGAGACCGCCGCACACTCCGTCATTGCAAGTCGGCCGCTCCGGGCCGACGCGGCAATCGCGTACAGGATGGGCCGTGGCGGGAACGGGATTGCTTCGCTTCGCTCGCAATGACGGGTTTGCGGCTGGTTCAGCGCGAGACCGCCGCACACTCCGTCATTGCGAGTCGGCCGCTCCGGGCCGACGCGGCAATCGCGTGCAGGATGGACCGTGGCGAGAACGGGATTGCCGCGCTGCGCTCGCAGTGACGGGGTGCGCGGGGCCGTGGCGGGAACGAGATTGCCGCGCTTCGCTCGCA
>JAAYBR010000050.1 GCA_012730045.1 Candidatus Hydrogenedentota bacterium
CGTGGACGATATGGACGGAATGGACAAAATGGACGATATTGACAGGAGAAACGACCTGTCGAAGGGCTCTGACTATCCTGTCCGTCCCGTCCATGTTGTCCATTCCGTCCATATCGTCCATTCACGCTGTGGCAGACCGCCACCTCCGCCCCGGCGGCGCGGAAACCGGATGTGATACGCTTAACGCCCGCGGGTGACCGGCCCGCGCAACCCCAACGGGAGACCCGCCATGCGTCACGCAATCATGATCCTCTGCCTGGCATCCGCCCTGCTGCACGCGGGATGCGGCATCGGCACCGAAGCCCCCCCCGCGGCCCCGGAAGCCGCAGCCCCCGGCGCGCCCGCGCCCGACACGCCGAAGCAGGCCCCGGACGCCGTCATGGCGCAGTGGAACACCTTTGCCGCGGGCGGCGGCGCGGCGCTGCAGGACCAGGCCCGCGCCGAGGAGCTGGGAAGGGCGCTGGCGGCGAACGGCGCGGCGGCGCTGACGCCCCTGCTGGACATCATCGCGGAGAATCCGGGCGACCCCCTGCGCAAGGTCTGCGCCGTCATGACGCTCACCCCGGTCATCGTGAAAGACCACGAACCGCGCCTGCTCGACCTGACGGCCGCGGACCAGGACCGCGTGACCCGCGCGAACGCCGTCCACCTGCTGGCCACGCTCGCCGTGCGCAACCAGGCCGGGCCGGAGACGGTGGCGCGCATCCGCGAGCTGTATGACGACGCGGACGCCTATGTGGCCCACGCCGCCGTGCTGCGCATGCTGACCTCGGGCGACCCCGAGGCGGTCCAGCGCTCCGTGGCCCTGTGGGCGCTTCCGGAGACCACGCTGCCCGAGCGGGCGCAGATCGTCGGCGGCATCCCCCAGGCGCAGTGGGTGGCCAACCTGCCCCTCTTCCAGGAGGCCGCAGCCAACACGGAACTGCCCCCCCGGGCGCGCGCGCGCGCCGTGCAGGCCCTGGGCGACGCCGGCGACGCCTCCGTGCTGGACACGCTCCGGAAACTCGCGGAGACGGAGGCCGACCCCGGGTTGAAGAAGGCGGCGCAGGAGAGCGCCGACCTGGTTCAGAAGCGCGTGGACGAGGGCATCGTCGTGGCGCCCCTCGGCGGACCGCCGGTCATGGTGCCGCCCGCCGCGCAGTAGCCGCCCCGCGCGCCGCCTAGTCCGCGGCGCGCGCCATGAGGTCCGCCACCCGCCGCGCAAAGGCCGCAGGGTCGGGAAGCTGCCCGCCCTCGGCGAGCACCGCCTGGCCGTGCAGCAGCTCCGCATACTCGGCGACCACCGGCGCGTCCGGGTCCTCCGCATGCCGGCGCCGCAGCGCGACCATCACCGGGTGGTCCGGGTTCAGTTCCAGGATGCGCTTCACGGCGGGGGCCTCCTGGCCCATCGCCTTGAGAATGCGCTCCAGCTGCGGCGACAGGTCGCCCTCGTCGGACACGAGGCACGCCGCCGATTCCGTCAGGCGCGACGACAGCCGCACGTCCTTCACCCGGTCGCCCAGCGCCTCCTTCATCCGCGCGAGCAGCGGCGCGTCCTCCTTCTCCCGTTCACTCCGCGCCTCCTCCTCCTGCTTCCGCTCCTCTTCCGTCCCTGCGGCGGCGGTGCCCCGCGCCGCCGAGACAAAGGCGAAGTCGCCGTATTTCTCCACCGCCCCGGTCCACACCTCGTCCACCGGGTCGGACAGCAGCAGCACCTCCCACCCCTTCGCCGCGAAGCCCTCCAGATGCGGCGAGCGCCGCAGGGTCTCCAGATTGTCCCCCGTGAGATAGTAGATTTCCGTCTGGCCCGGCTGCATGCGGGACACATAGTCCGCCAGCGACGTCTCCGCGTCGCCCGCCGTGCTGCGCAGGCGCGCCAGGTCGAGCAGCGCACCCCGGTTCTCCGCGTCCTGGAAGAGGCCCTCCTTGAGCACGCGGCCAAACTCCGCCCAGAACGCGGCGTATTTTTCCGGGTCCTTCTCCGCGAGGTCCTTGAGCGCCCCCAGCACCTTCGCCGTGACGCCCCGGTTCATCCGCTGGATCTGGCGGTTCTGCTGAAGTATTTCGCGCGAGATGTTCAGCGGCAGGTCCTCGGAGTCCACCACGCCGCGCACGAAGCGCAGGTATTCCGGGAGCAGGTCGGAGCAGTCGTCCATGATGAAGACCCGCTTCACGTACAGATGCACGCCGCGCGCCTTGTCCATGTGGCGGTAGGCCAGGTCCCACGGCGCCTTGGACGGGATGTACAGCAGCAGCCGGTACTCCAGCGTGCCCTCGATCTTCGCCTGGATGCGCAGCAGCGGGTCGTTCCAGTCGTGGCTGATGTGCCGGTAGAACTCGTGGTACTCCTCCTCCGGCACCTCTTCGCGGCCGCGCAGCCAGATGGCCTTCATGGAGTTCAGCGTCTCCAGCGTGCGCACCGTCCGCTCCGCGCCCTCCCCCTCGCCGTCCCGCTCCGTCCGCTCCACCTCCATCCGCACCGGATACGCCACAAAGTCCGAGTACTGCCGCACCAGCTGGCGGATTTCCCACTCCTTGGTGAAATCTTTCAGCCCGTCCTCCTCGTCCGCCGGTTTCAGGTGCAGCGTCACCGTCGTGCCCGGCGCATCCCGCTCCGCGTCTTCCAGCGTGTACCAGCCGTCCCCCGCCGACTCCCACCGCGTCGCCGTCTCCTCCCCCGCGCGGCGCGTCACCATCACCACCCGGTCCGCCGCCATGAACGTCGAGTAGAAGCCCACGCCAAACTGGCCGATCAGCGCCGTGGACGCCGCGGCGTCCTTCGCCTCGCGCAGGGCCTTCAGAAACTCCTGCGTGCCCGACTTCGCGATGGTGCCGATCAGGTCGCGCACCTCGTCCCGCGTCATGCCGATCCCGTTGTCCGACACCGACAGCGTGCGCGCCGCCGGGTCCGTGTCAATGCGGATGGCCAGCTCCGTGCCCTCCGGCAGCAGCTCCGGCTGCCTCACCGCCTCGAAGCGCCGCTTGTCCAGGGCATCCGAGCTGTTCGAGATAAGCTCCCGCAGGAAGATGTCCTTGTTCGAGTAGACCGAGTGGATCATCAGGTCCAGCAGCTGCCGGGCCTCCGTCCGGAATTCGTGGCGTTCGCTCATGGCAAGCTCCTCCAAGGTTGTCTATGGCTCCTGTGCGAACCGCGCGCCGCACACCCCGTCCCCGCCGTTCATTTTAGCGAAAATCCGGCCCCGCAGTCACCTCTCCGCCGGACGCCCGGGCGCTGAATGGCGCGCAGGGGTGTTCACGCCGTTCCAAGAACGAGGCCACTGCCCTCGTCGGCGCTCCGTCGCGATGACGTTGATTTCCGTGGTCATCGCGAGCCCCTGACCGCCCGGAGGCGGGAATGTCGTTGAAGAAAGGGCTGCTCCAATGGCGTCGGCGGTCCCGGCTGTTCTGTGGAGTGCGGTGGCAGAGCGCAGCGGCGACACCGCTTTCCCAAGCGACGAACCATGCCACGCCCCTCCCGGAGGCCCTTTCCCGAAAAACCAAAGCGGCGTCGTTGCCGCCGCACTCCAAAGGGAGGCACCGGCGCGGCGCCCCCTTGTCGGAATGTCCGCGCTGCGCGGCACATCTTCCGACATGGAAGCTGCTAAAATGCCCACACGCGTCACCAGAACGGGAAGGGTGGGCTTTCGGAAACGCGGCCACCC
Organism: Candidatus Hydrogenedentota bacterium; assembly: GCA_012730045.1. NCBI lineage: Bacteria > Pseudomonadati > Candidatus Hydrogenedentota > Candidatus Hydrogenedentota bacterium. The sequence goes on from JAAYBR010000050.1 coordinate 3,642, forward strand.
CGAAAAGAAACGAAAAGGAGCCTTCCATGAACACTGCCGACGCGATGTTGCGGGGGACAGCGTGCGTGCTGGCGGTCTGCGCCGTCCTGATGCTCCCGGCCTGCCGCTCCGTGAAAACGCCGCCGGCGCCCCTTGGTTCCTCCGTGTGCGCCGGCGGGACGATGACTGAAACCCCGGCGGGCAACTTCGAGCTGAGCGTCTGGAACCACAGCCGGCAGACCCCGGAAGTGGACATCCTCGTGTGCGTGGACGGCAGGACCGCCGTGAACCACCGGTTCTCCCACGGCGGGGGGCACAACTGGCACACCTTCGTCTTCGAGTTCGCCCCGGGGCCGCATGTGCTGCGCGCCTACTCCACCAAGGGCCAGGCCCACCTGGAATGCGCATTCACCCTCGACGGGACCAAGCGCTGGGCCAGCCTGGACTACTGGCAGTCCCCGGGCGGAAAGTCCGGCACGCCGCCCGCGGAGCGACGGTTCACCTTCGACATCACCGACCAGCCCATGGGTTTTCTCTAGTCCGCCGCGCCCGTCCCAAAAACCCGAAACATGCCGCAAGTGGCGGCGCGCGGGGCAACCCGGGTAAAATACCGCCATGGGCGCGGACGTGAAGAAGACCAATGGCCTCATGGTGCTTGGGCCGACGGCCTCAGGCAAGACGGCGCTGGGGGTGCAGATCGCCCGGGCGCTCAACGGGGAAATCCTGTCCGTGGACTCGCGGCAGGTCTACCGGGGGCTCGACATCGGCTCGGGCAAGGACCTCTCGGAATACACCACCGGCGGCAAGACCGTGCCGTATCACCTCATTGACATCGCCGGACTCGAGCAGGAGTTCAGCGTCTACGATTTCCAGAGGGCCTTTTTCACCGCCCTGGCCGATGTGACGACGCGGGGGGCGGTGCCCGTGGCCGTGGGGGGAACGGGGCTGTATCTGGACGCCGTGCTCGGGGGCTACTCCTTTGCGGACGCGCCGGAGAACCCGGAACTGCGCGCCGAACTGGCGGAGCTGGACGAGGACGCGCTCCGCGCGCGGCTGCTGGCCCTGCGCCCCGACCTGCACAACACGACGGACCTGGAGGACCGGGACCGGCTGGTGCGCGCCATCGAGGTCGCCGAGGCGGGCGCGGCCGGTTTGGCGGAGGGGGACGCCGCGGAGACGCCGGCGTTCAACCCGCTGGTCCTGGGCGTGTCCATGGACCGGGAGGTCCTGCGGCGGCGCATCGCGCGGCGGCTCCACGAGCGCATGCACGCGGGGCTCATCGAGGAGGTGGAGGAGCTGCACGCGGCGGGGCATTCCTGGGAGCGGCTGGAGCGCCTCGGGCTGGAGTACCGCTGCGTCTCCCTGTTCATCCAGGGGCGCATCCTCAACAAGAACGACCTTTTCCAGAAGCTCAACAGCGCGATTTGCCAGTTCGCCCGCCGCCAGGAGACCTGGTTCCGGCGCATGGAGCGGCGCGGCACGGTCATCCATTGGCTGGAGCAGCCCGACTTCCTGTCGGCCATGCGCGTCCTCGCGCAGCACGCGTGAGCCGCGCCCGCGCGGCCTACCTGCGCCGCCGGGGCGCGCTCGGACCATGGACCCTTGAAGGCGATATTCTCCCCGCCGCCCGCACCGCCGTTGTCCTGCCCGCCCTCGGCGAGGGGGCCTTCCTGCCCGAAACCCTGGCCAGCCTGCTGCCCGGCGAAACGCCCGCGCAGGTGGTCGTGGTGGTAAACAACCGCCCGCCCCCGCACGCCGACCCCGCCCAGGCGGCGGACAACCGGGAAACGCTGGAAGCGCTGCGCGCGGGACGGCTGGCCTGCCCCGGCGCGGCCCTGGCGTGGGTGGACGCCGCGTCACCGGGCCGCGCCATTCCCCCGGGGGAGGGGGTGGGCACGGCGCGAAAAATCGGCCTCGACCTGGCGCTGGGGATTCTGGACGCCGCGGACGGCGCCGTGCTGGCCAGTCTCGACGGCGACTCCCCCGCCGCGCCGGGATACCTCAACGCGCTGGCCGCCTTCGGGGAGGCCCCGGGCGCGTGGGCGGGGTGGTGCGATTTTGAGCATCCCCTGGAAGCGCCGGCCATGGCGGCCTATGAGCTGCACATCCGGTGCTATGCGCGGGGCCTGCGATGGGCCGGGTCGCCCTACGCCTTCCCCGCCATCGGCTCCACCATGATTTGCACCGCCGCCGCATACGCCGCCGCGGGCGGCATGAACCGCCGCGAGGCGGGCGAGGACTTCTACTTCCTCCAGCAGCTCGCCAAGACAGGCACCGTCCGGCGCGTGCCGGGGGCGAAGGTCTTCCCCTCCGCCCGCGCGTCCGCCCGCGTGCCTTTTGGCACGGGGGCCAAGCTCTCCCAATGGCGCGGCAACCCGGAACTCATCCGCACCTACGACCCGCGGGTCTACGCGGTCCTGCGGGAATGGCTGGGCTTCACCCGCGCCGCCGCCGCCGCGAACGCGCCCGCCGGGGAATGGATGCGCGCCGCCGGCGCAGCCCATCCCGCGCTGGCCATGTTCCTGGAGGAAGCCCGGTTCCCCGCCGCCTGGGAACGCCTCCGCGCCGGGGCGCCCACGCCCAGCCACCGTCTGCGCGCCTTCCACGAGTGGTTCGACGGCCTGCGCACCCTGCGCGCCGTCCACCGCCTGCGGGATGCGGGCCTGGCCAGCCTCCCCGTGCCCCAGGCCGCCGCGCGCCTCGCGGCGCAGCTGGGCCTCTTCACCACGCCGGAAGCGGAGGACGCCGCCGCGCTGCTGCAACGCTGCCGCGAAGCCGACCGCAGCGCCCCTCCCCCCTGCGGCCTCGCGGCCCTGAACGCCCCGCCCGCGGAATCCTGAAGGCCGCGGCCCCGGCGTCAGTGCGGATGCGTGTGGCGGTGCGGACGGCGGCGCGCCGACGCCAGCCGCTTGCCCGTGGAGCCGATGGAAACGGCGGCGTGCAGGACGCCCTTGTGCGCGCGCATGCCCTCGGCCAGCGCCTCGATCTCCGAGGCCCGTCCGCGCACCATGATCATCTCCGCGCACAGTTCCTCCGTGAGGTGCACATGCGTGGTCGCCAGGATGGCGTCGTGGTAATGGTGCTGGAGGTGCGTCAGCTTCTGCGTCAGCTCGCGCACCTCGTGGTCGTAGACCACCGTGATGGTGCCCACGGCCTCCTCGTTGTTCTTCCACGCGTCCCGGGCGAGCCGCTCGCGGACCAGGTCGCGGATGAACTCCGACCGGCTCACGGCGGGCCCCGCCTTCAGGGCCTCCTCCAGCCGGTCGTGCAGCTCCTTTTCCATCGTGATGCTCATCCGGACCAGGTCGCTCATGGCTGTCCTTCCCCGCGGGCCAGGGCGGCGGCCCGCGCGCGGAACACATGCGGCACCACCGCCGCGGCGCGCCCCCCCATCTCGCGGCGCGGCGCGCTCATAGGTACCCCAGGGCCTCGAGCTGCTCGCGGTCCATGCCGCCCACCGCCGCGTCCCCGGCGGGCTCCGGGGCGTTCTCCTCAATCACGCGGCGGTACCCGTCCAGCACCCCGGTGAGCGCCTGAAGCAGCTCCGTGTAGGCCTCGTCCGCCGCGATGTTGTTCAGCTCCTTCGCGTCGTGCTCCGTGTCGTACAGCGCGACGGGGGCCGCGCCGCGCGGGTTGCCCGGGTTCGCGGTGATCAGGGCGTGCCGCCCGTCGCGCACGGCCTTCAGGATGTTGTTTTCGAAGTCGTTCTCCGCGTAGGTATAGGCGGTGCCCGCGTTGGCGGGGTTCAGGTCCGCGTCGAAAAGGGGCGCGCCGGACATGCCCTCCGCCGGGGGCAGCCCCGCCAGCCCCAGGAAGGTCGGCGCCAGATCCACCAGCCGGGCGAGGTCCCCGTTCACCTCGCCGCCGTGCGCGCCCTGTGGGAGTTTCACCGCCAGGGGCACCCGCACCAGCTCCTCGTGCAGGGTCTGCCCGTGCCACCAGCCCCCGTGGTCGAAGAACTCCTCGCCGTGGTCCGACACAAAGACGACCACCGTGTTGTCCCACAGGCCGCGTTCGCGCAGGCCGTCGAAGAGCCGGCCCAGGTGCCCGTCCAGATACTCGATCTCGCTGATGTAGGCCCGCTTCATCGGCTCGAGGAACTTCTCCGGGTCCGGGCTCTCCATCCGCGCGCGGGCATAACCCACGCCCGGGCGGCTGTGGTCCATGAACGGGTCGTGCGTGTCCATGTAATGCAGGTACAGGTAGAACGGGCGGTCCTGGGGGCGGGGCCCGTCCACCCAGTCCAGCGCCGTGTCTGTCACGGCCTCCGCGGGCTGGTAGAAGTCCGTCACGCGCAGTTTTCCCCGGCGCACCTTCCCCTCCACGGTCAGGAACACCTTGCGCAGCACCTGGTACAGGGAGAGCGACACGGCGGATTGCGGCGCGCCCAGCAGCGCCGACGGCTTCAGCTCGGCATAGTCCGAGAAGCCCCGGTCAAACCCGAACACGGCCATGGTGTTGGGGTTGTTGGTGAACCCCTGGGCGTGGTACCCCGCCGCCGCCAGCAGCCCGGCGAGCGTGGGCACGTCGGGGGAGAGCATGGCCGTCTTCGTCGTCGCCCCGTGTCCCCCGGGATAACGGCCGGTGAAAAGGGTCCCAAAAGAGGGCTTGGTCCACGACGCCTGGGAGTAGGCCTTCTTGAACAGCACCGCCTCCCTGGCAAACGCGTCCAGATTCGGGGTCTTGGCCGGGGCCGCCGGATCGTACAGGGGCAGGTAGTCCGCCCGCAGCGCGTCTATCGTGCAAAGGATCAGGTTGGGGCCCTTCGCCGGGGACACGACGGCCCTGCCCGCACCGGGCTCGAGCGCGCTTCCGAGGAACATCGAAAGGGTCAGGCCGAACACCGTCAGCAGCAGCCATCCGGCCACGCCGAAGAACGCGGGTGCGACCGGGTTTCGCCAAAGCAGACGGCTCACGATGGACGCCTTCACGTAGGCGGACACGCCGGCAACCAGCGCCAGCCCCGCCGCCGCGCACAGCAGCACCAGCAGCGCCTGGGGCGTGAAGGCGTGGCCGGAGAGCACGTCGCGCTGGTAGCGGAACGCGCCGATGACCAGCGCCCCCCCGCCGAGGCAGGCGGCCATGGAAAAGGCGAAGCTGAAGCGCCAGGACGGAAAGCGGTCCACGAGCAGGCAGAGGAACACGAGCCCCGCGCCGGCGCATCCGCCAACGGCGGCGAAGACCAGGCCGTAGACCACGGGGCCCCACCAGAACATGCCCGGGTCGGTGAGCCCCTCCAGGGTCCGCCACAGCCAGAGGGCCTCCGCCAGGGCGATGAAGGCCCCCGCCGCCAGCCCGCCGGTTTTGCACGCGGTCATCATGCCGAAGATGCGGCGGCGGTAGTCCCGGGTCTCGTCCGGCGAGAGGGCCAGCCCCCGCCCCGCGCCCAGAACCGCGCGCTCGCGCTGGAAGTCGGCAATGTCCTGCCGGATGTGCTCGATGTCCGCCCGGCTCCCGAAAAGCAGCAGCGGCACGCTCAGAATGAAGGGGAATATCTCCCCCGCCCACATCTCCAGATGGCCGCCCAGGATCGCGGTGGCGTGGCCCGCCGACGCGCCCAGCACCAGCCCGAAGGCCAGCTCGCGCACACCGATGCCGGAGATGGTGAAGGCCAGCACGGACGCCGTGATCATGAGCGGGCCAACGAAGAAGATGTCGGCCACCGAGGTGTGCTCGGACCGGATCGCCATGAAGGTGAAGATGAAGGTCGTGCAGGTGCCGAGGTGCACCCCCACGCCGAAGACCAGCGCGGCCAGCAGCGACTTCCGCGACCCCGCGTAGGCCGTCACGGCGTCGCCCAGCCGGTTAACCAGGCTGCGCACCTTCCCGGGCACGGGCGTCACCGCCACGAGCACCTGGATCACCCGGGGGTTCAGCAGCAGCGACAGGCTGCCCGCCACGCCCGCGAGGAGGCAGGCCATGATCACCGCGAGCAGCGGGATGTTGATGTTGAGGTAGCGGAAGCCAAGGGGGAAGGTGGCGAACACAAGGAAGGACAGCGCGATGATGCCCGTGAGCTTCTCCACGGCGATCACGGTGGCGCATTTGACCGGGTCGCCCGTGTGGCGCGACGACTCGACGAGCCGGAACCCGTCGAGCCCGACCGTGCCCGGAAGCACGAGCCCGATGGCGCGCCCCATGAACCACTGGTAGGCCATGAGCCGCAGGGGCATGCGCAGGCCCTGCCCCGCAAGGAGCAGCCGCCACCGGAGGATGCCGCAGGTGATGCCCAGCAGCTTCACCGCCGTGGCGCAGGCCATCCAGAACGCGAAGCCGCCCAGGCCCGCCCCGCTCACCCGGCGCATCTCGCGCAGGATGTCCACGGGCCGAACGCCGCCGAAGAAGTCCGCGCCGAGGCCCACCCACTCCGGGCGGAAGAGGGCGGCGAACACCGCGGCGATGAACGCCAGCTTGACGCTGAAAAACAGGGCCTTTTTCACGCTCAAAAGGGGCTCCTTTTCGGAACGCGGGCTATTTCGCGAATTTGCCGCGCAGGCGCATCTCGACGGCCGGCGTGACGTAGTGCCCCACCTTGCCGCCGAGGGAGGCGATCTCCTTCACCTGACGCGAGCTGAGGAACAGGTACGGCTCGCTCGGCATGAGGCACACCGTGTCCACGTCGGGGTTCAGTTTCTGGTTGTTAATCGCCATGGACAGCTCGAACTCGAAGTCCGACACCACGCGCAGGCCGCGGATGAGCGCCGCCGCGCCCTGGTCCCGCGCGAAGTCCACCGTGAGGCCGGAGAACGACGCAATCTCCACGCCCGCCATGCCCTCCGTCATCTCCTCCAGCATCTCGATGCGCTCGGGCACCGTGAACAGCGCCTGCTTGGCCTCGTTGCAGGCCACCGCCACGATCACCCGGTCGAAGATTTTCGCCGCGCGGATGACCAGGTCCAGGTGCCCCAGCGTGGGGGGGTCGAAACTGCCCGCGTACACCGCCGTCCTTTTCTTCATGGAGTCACTCCTCCCCGCGTTGAAACGCCGCCAGGGCCGCATCGGCCACACGCCGCACCGGCACCCCCGCCGCCTCCGCCAGGGCGCGGCAGTCCTCGAACTCCGGGTGCGCCGTGATCCGCTCCCCGTCCAGCGCCGCCGTCTTCACCCGCACCTCCCCGTACGGCGTGGACACGGTTTCCCAGTCCCGCCGCAGCACCGTCCGCCGCTCCTCGCGGATCCGGACGCCCAGGGTGGTCGTGTTGAGAAACAGGCTCCGCGCCACCGCGTCGCGCAGTTCCGGCGGGCACAGCGCCGTCAGCAGGAAGGCGGGCCGCCCCTTCTTCCCCGTGACCGGCGTGAGGAAGGCGTCCACCGCCCCGGCCGCCAGCGCGGCCTCCACCGCCGGGGCCGTCAGCTCGCCGCTCAGGTCGTCCACCAGCGTCTCCAGCACCGCCACCGTGTCCGCGTCCCCCGCCGGGGCGTCCTCCGACTCCCCGAGCAGCGCCCGCAGCACGTTGGCCCGGTCGGGCAGGTCGCGGGTGCCCGCGCCGCAGCCCACCGCCTCCACGGTCATCCGGGGGAGCGGGCCGAAGGACGACGCCCACGCGGCCGCCAGCGCCGCGCCCGTGGGCGTGGTCAGCTCGCCGTCGCCGTCGCCGTAGACGGGCACGCCGCACAGCAGCAGCGCCGTCGCCGGGGCGGGCACGGGCATCACGCCGTGGGCGCAGCGCACCGTGCCGGTGCCCGTGTTGATCGGGGACACCACCACGCGGTCCACGCCGAGCAGGTGCAGGCAGAGCTCGGCCCCCACGACGTCCACGATGGAGTCTATGGCCCCCACCTCGTGGAAGTGGACCTTCTCCACCGTTGTGCCGTGGACCGCCGCCTCGGCCTCCGCGATCAGGCGGAAGGTCTTCGCCGCGCCGGCCTTCACGGACTCCGGCAGCGCGCCCCGGTCAATGATCTCCAGCACGTGCCGCAGGTGGCGGTGGGGATGGTGGTCGTGCTCCGCCACCCGCACCTCAAAGCGCGTGGCGGCCATGCCGCGCTTCACGGTCTTTTCCGTGAAGATCTCGAAGTCCGGCACGCCCAGCGACGCCAGGCCCGCGTTTAGGGCGCCGAAGTCCGCGCCCAGGTCGAGAAGCGCGGCAACGGTCATGTCGCCGCTGATGCCGCTCAGGCAGTCGAGATACAGGGTTTTCATCGGGCCGATCCGTTCGCAATCCGGACGATGGTGGCCGCCGCCACCCCCGCGCCGAAGCCGTTGTCTATGTTCACCACCGTCATGCCCGTGGCGCAGGCGTTCAGCATGCCCAGCAGCGCCGCGAAGCCGCCCAGCCCCGTGCCGTAGCCGACACTCACCGGCACGGCGATCACCGGCGAGGACACCAGCCCCGCCACCACGCTCGGCAGCGCCCCCTCCATCCCCGCGCACACGACCAGCGCCGTCGCGCCGTCCAGGCGCTCCCGCTGGCCCAGCAGCCGGTGGATGCCCGCCACCCCCACGTCGTACACCCGGTCCACCCGGCAGCCCAGACTCTCGCAGGTCACCACCGCCTCCTCCGCCACGGGGATGTCGCTGGTCCCCGCGCACACCACGGCAACATGGCCGTCCAGCGCGGACGCGGGGGACACGGTGACAGTAAACGCGCGGGCCACGGCGTGGTGGACCGCCTCCGGAAACGCCGCCAGCACCGCCGCGGCGGTCTCCGGGGGACAGCGCGTGCCGAGGACGTTGCTGCCCTGGGCCAGCATGCGCTCCGTGATGGCGACCACCTGGTCCGGCGTCTTCCCGGCGCAGAAGATGGTCTCCGGATAGCCCTTGCGCAGGGCGCGGTGGTGGTCCACCTTCGCGAAGCCCACATCCTCGAAGGGCAGCGCCCGCAGGCGCTCCGCCGCCGCCTCCGGCCCCGTCTCCCCCGCCGCCACGGCGCGCAGCAGTTCCAGTATCTTTTCAGCATCCATCGGTGGGCAAGTTCCCCGGGCAGTCACCCGGCGCCAAGACAGGGAAAACAACGCCCTGTCCCCCGCCGCCGCAATGGTAATTCATGGGGTAGCCCCACCGCAAAGACGGCGGAAAATCCGGAAGGGGGACAAGGCCGCCGGGACGGCAGCGCCACGGAAAGCGGCCCGCAGGACTTCCGCGCGGCGCAGGCATTCCGCCAAGAGGTCGCCACGTCGGCCACGGTGCGGCCTCCCCGCGATGACCGTGGAGAGGCGCGTCATCGCGAGCCCCCGCACGTCCTTGGCGAGTCCGTCTGTTATGTGGAGTACGGTGGCAGAGCGAAGCGGCGACACCGCTTTGCCCGGGGAGGATCCATGCCGCACCCCTCCCGGCAGCTCTTTCCCGGGAACCAAAGCGGCGTCGTTGCCGCCGCACTCCAAAAGGAGACGCCGCGC
>JAAYBR010000051.1 GCA_012730045.1 Candidatus Hydrogenedentota bacterium
CCACCGATGAACACCGATGAACACCGATAATGAAGAGAGAATGGTTTCCAGCCTCCCATACTTCCCATACTTCCCATAACTCCCATCCCCGCCTGACCCGCCACAGAGGCGGTACTTTCTTAGCAGGGAGCGTCAGCGACCGAAGCGATCTCGTTCCCGGAATGCCCGAATGCGGACACCGCGCGCTCCAAGAGGAGGAAAAAACGCGGCGGAATCCTTTCCGGGGCCGACGGGGATATACTGTGTGGTGACGCCGGAACCGGGGATGTCCCCCGGCGGCGCATTGGAGGCGCAGCATGACGCCTGACCTGTCGAGTATGGATAACGCCGTGGGGCGGCTGGAGCAGCTTGCCGCGCGCGCCGAGGACGTCCGCTTCATGGCGGACCAGGACGAGGTGACGCGCAACGCTTACCGCGCCGCCGTCATCCAGCATTTCGAGATCGTCTACGAGCTGTGCTGGAAGTCCATCCGCCGCTGGGTCCTGGAGAATGTGGGGCCGGAGGAGGCCGAAAACCCCCGAACCCGGCGCGACCTCTTCCGCACGGCGGGCCGCCACGGCCTCGTGGAGTCCCCCGAAGCCTGGTTCGCCCATGGGGACGCCCGCAACGTCACCACCCACACCTACAGCGAGGAGGTGGCCGCCATCGTGTACGCGCAGGCATTGCTGCTGGCCGGAGACGCGCGCCGGCTCCTTGCGCGGCTGGAGCGTTCCCATGATTGACCTCCCCGACGCCTGGCTGGGCATGGTCCGGGGCATCCTCGCCGCGCATTTCCCCGCGCGGGAGGTGTGGGCCCACGGGTCCCGCGTGGCCGGGGGCGCGGTCCGTCTGTCCGACCTCGACATTGTGCTGCGCGGGGAGCCCGCGCCGGACTGGCGCGCCCTGGAAAGCCTCCGCGACGCCCTCTCGGAGTCCGACCTGCCGATCAGTGTGGACGTCGCCGTCTGGGGCGAACTGCCCCCCGCCTTCCAGCGGCGCATCGAGGAGAAGCATGAGGTGATCCAGCGGGGCGCGCCGGAAAACGCGGCCGCCGGGTAGCAGCTACTTCAGCCCCGCATTTTTCGCGGCGCGCATGAACAGGCGCTGCATCTCGACGAGCCCGCTGGTGAGGCGGGGCGGGCCGTCATAGTCCTCGCCCAGGCGCAATAGCGTGTCCACATCCTCCCAGTGGTAGGGCATGCCGCGCAGCCGCTCGCGGCGCAGCCGCTCCAGGTCCCGGCCCGTCTCCTCCCACCGGCGCACCAGTTCCCGCTGCTCCTCCAGTGTGGGCCGGTTCATGGCGCGCCCTCCAGCAGCCGCCGCGCCTCCCGTGCATCTTCAAGCCGCGTGTTCATCGGTTCTTCATCCGGTTCAGACAACGTTCCTTTCCTACGATACGCCTTCCGAACCGTCGCGGCAATTTGGGCGGAACAATCCGGATCGCGGTCACGCCGCGAAGAAAGAGGGCGCAGCAAGCGGCGCCCCTACCCGCCCATGCCTTGGCATCTGCGAAAAACCCGGTCACTCAGGCGTAGGGGCGCCGCTTGCCGCGCCCCTACCCGCCCATGCCCCAGGCATCCGCGAAAAACCCGGTCACTCAGGTGTAGGGGCGCCGCTTGCCGCGCCCGGGGCGGACGCAAAAGCCCTGCCCTATCCGGCGATGGGGGGCGCAGAGTGACGCGCCTCCCGGTCCGCGCGGAAGAACACGCCCTCACCTGTCGGTCAGGACGTTCCCCGAGATGTTTTTGTTGGAACCGCCGTTGTCCTCGATTTGGACGCCGTTGCGGGCGAGGGTGTTGTTGGCGAAGACGAAGTTGTTCCCCCCCAGGACCGCGCCGCGGCCGTTGTCGGCGATGCGGCAGCCGGTGACCGCGTAGTCGCGCACGTCGCCCTCGACGAGGAGGCCCGTCCCCTTGTTGTGGCGGATGGTGAGCCCGGACAGGGTGAAGGAGCCGCCGCGCACGACCATGCCGTGATGGCCCCCCGGTTTGCCGTAGGCGCCGCCGTTGAAGATGGTGCCCCCGGCCACGGCGAGGACCGCGCCCCTCCCCTCCACGAGGATCTGCTCCTCGTCGCAGGAGGCCGCCCAGCACCCCGCGATGCTGGTGTAGGCGTTGTCCGTCTGGTGGATGCCGTGGGTGCAGCTGTCTATTGTCGCGTGGGTGATGAATATCTCCCGGTTGGACGGCGCGCCCGGGCCGCCGCCGATCTTCACCGCCGTGCCCAGGCCGATGATGTCCGTCGTCAGGAGGTGCACCCCGCCGTTGTTCCCCGTGATGGCCACGCCCACGCTGGGGTGCTCGTCCCGCGTGAACCCGATGATCCGCCCGCCGAGGAGGCGCACCTCGCTGCCTTTGGCCACCTCCAGACCCGTGCCGGTGACGCCCCACATGACACACTGGATCAGGGCCGTCGTGTCGGCCACCCCGCGGGTGAGGATGCCGCTGCCCATGCGGATGTCCCCGCTTGTGAGCAGCAGGTGGGAGAAGAGGGACCGCTCCGCGCCGCCGAGGCACGCGATGGCGGCGGTCCCGGGCGCCTTGCTCTGCCCGGCGGCGGCGATGCACAGGTCGCGCACGGACGACTCGCGGCAGGCGCTCCCCTCCTTCCACGCCAGGCAGTGCTCCGGCCCCGCGTGCAGCAGCACCGAGCTGAACCCGTCGCCCGTGAGGTCCATGCGGTCCGAGGAGGCGACGGTGATGGTCCGGGTGAGCCGGTAGGAGCCGGAGGGGAAATGCACCCGCCCCCCCTTGGCCTTCACGGCGGCGTCCACCGCCGCCTGGGCCGCGTCCGTGTCGTCGGCGAGGCCGTCCCCCCGCGCGCCGAAATCGCGCACGGAGAACACCGGCGCGGCGGCGGGCGGTGCCTCCGCGCCGAAGGCGGACACCCCCGCCAGTCCGGCCGCGCCCGCGGCCATCCCCAAAAAAGCCCGCCGCGCCGCCGGGTCGTCCGCAGATGCCGAAAACGGGTTCATGAGTCGTCTCCTTTGGTTGTCCGGCGCCATTTGACGGCATGGAGGAGGGGGATTGCAAGGCTGAAGAGTCCCCCCTGTCAGGCTTGCCCCCTGACCGCCGTGGGCGGGAATTCTGTCTATGAAGTGAGGGCTTCGGGAGGGCCGGAAACGCGGCATCTTGCCGCGTTCTTGGGGTTTTCGTTGGATCAAAGAACGTGCCAAGAGGACGTGTCAACTTTGCGGGCGTTCTCGCCGACTTGCTTCATTCGCGGCGCAGCGCGGCCATCTCGTTCCCGCCAATGCTTCGGCCCCCGGCGGTCAGGATGCCTCCGCCGGCATTGCACTCCGCCGCCCGGAACCGTCATCATGTGCGGCACAGGATCCAAGGAGGCGACATGCGCGCACGGTTTCTTCCCCTCGTTGTGCTCGCCGTTGCGAACGCGGCGTTCGCCGGGCCTCCGGTGCGCTTTGAGCATGCCGGGGATGCCCTCCTTCGTGTGCTGGTGGACGGCAAGGCCGTCGCGGTCTATCACACGGGTGACCGGGACATCCCGCGCCCCCATTTCCGTGACGTGTTCACCCTTAACGGCGAGCGGGTCACCCGGCCCTGTCCGCCGGACCCGGTGACCTACAAGGGCAACGACGACCACGCGACCTTTCACCCGGGCGTCTGGCTGGCCTTCGGCGACCTTGGCGGGGAGGATTTCTGGCGCAACAAGGCCCCCGTCCGCCATGTGAGGTTCGAGGGGGACTTCACCGAGGGGGACGGCTTCGGCAGCTTCACTGTGGTGAACCGCTACGGGCGCGCGGGCGGCGGGACGCCGGTCTGCACGGAGACCTGCACCTGGTCCGTCCGGGTGGCGGAGGAAGAGGGGTGGATCCTCTCCTGTGACAGCGTGTTCCGGTCCGACGACGCGGATTTCGTCTTCGGCGACCAGGAGGAGATGGGGCTGGGCATCCGCCTAGACTCGCCCCTCGCGAAAAAGTTTGGTCCCGGCCGACTGTCGAACAGCGCGGGCGGGGCGGACGAGAGGGGCACCTGGGGAAAGCAGGCGGCGTGGTGCCGCGCCGCGGGGGTGATCTGGGGGCGCACCGTGGGCGCGGCGGTGATCCCGGCGCCCGGCAATTTCCGGCCGTCGTGGTTCCACTCGCGGGACTACGGCCTCATCGTGGCAAACCCCTTTGCACGGAAGGCCATGACCGCCCCAGACGACGACAGCGCCGCGCCGGACAAGACGGTAGTCCGGAAGGGCGAGGATTTCCGCCTGGGCTTCGGGGTGTTTGTTTTCAGCGTGCCCAAGGACGCCCCCTTAAACATGGACCGGGCGGTGGACATCTGTCTGACACAGGCCAAGTAGACCCAAAAAGGAGACGCGTCATGGGCGCACTGGACCGAAGGACGTTTCTTTCCCGGACGGGCGCGGCGCTGGCGGGGGTGGGCTGGGCCGCCGCGGCGCGGGGGGCGGACCGGAAGAAGCCGAACATCGTCTTCATCCTCGCGGACGACCTGGGCCGCCACCAGGTGGGCTGCTACGGAAACCCCTTCTACGAGACGCCCCACCTGGACACGCTGGCCGCGCAGGGGGTGAAGTTCACGGACGCCTACGCCGCGTGCCCGGTGTGCTCGCCCACGCGCGCGAGCATCATGACGGGCAAATATCCGGCGCGGCTCCACATCACCGACTACATCCCCGGAAACCCCTTCCCCAACGCGAAGCTCAAAACCCCCGACTGGCGGAAGGAGCTGCCGCTGGGGGAGGTCACCCTCGCGGAGATGCTCTCGGAGGCGGGCTATGCCTGCGGCCATTTCGGCAAATGGCACCTCGACGACCGGAACGATGCGGTGTACCGCCCCGGCGACCCCGGCACACCGGAGACGCAGGGGTTCTCGGACGTGCTGGTGACGGCGAAACCGGACGCGAGGGAGACCGCCGCCGCGGGCGCCGCCCCGGACTACGACGCGCACAATGCCCGCGCCATCACGGACCGCGCGCTGGCGTTCATGGAGGCGCACCGCGACCGGCCGTTCTTTTGCCACATGGGCCACAACCTGGTCCACCAGCCGGAGATGGAGGGGGCGGCGCGCATCGTGAAATACACGCGCAGGCGGGACATGTCGAACGAGCGGGGCAACAACCCCGTGCTCGCCGCCATGGTGGAGACCCTGGACGGACAGGTCGGGCGCGTGATGAAGGCGCTGGATGACCTGGGGCTGGCGCAGAACACCATTCTGGTCTTCTTCTCCGACAACGGGGATTACTACGGCCGTGAGGGGCTGAAGCCCTTCTACGGGTCGAAGGGCGACCTCTACGAGGGCGGTGTCCGCATGCCCCTCATCGTCCGCTGGCCCGGCGTGGTCGCCCCCGGCACCGAATCCGCCGCGCTCATGAGCAGCGTGGACTTTTTTCCCACCTTTGCCGAGATTGCGGGTGTGCCCGTGCGGGATGAGACGGTGGACGGCGTGAGCGTCCTGTCCGCCCTGCGCGGGGAAACGCCGCCGGACCGGGGGCCCATCTTCTGGCATTACCCGCACTATCATTCCCTGGGCATCGGCCCCTCAGGCGCCGTGCGCGAGGGAAAGTACAAGCTCATCGAATGGTTCGAGAAGAGCATTGATGGTCCCGAAACGCCGGGGGCGCTGGAGCTGTACGACCTGGAGGCGGACCCCGGCGAGCGGAACAACCTGGCGGCCTCGCTTCCGGAGAAGGCCGCCGAACTTCACGCGAAACTGGCCGCCTGGCGGAAACGCGTCGGCGCGCAGGAGATGTCCCGCAATCCGGAACACGACCCGGAACGCGCCGACCGGCCCCACTGACCCGGTCGGCGCGTTCGGGCGCCGTCCCCGGGGCGGCCCCGGGGGGGGCAATCCGGACGAGTCTACCGTCTTCGGGAACGGCGCGGCGCCAGCAGGGTTCCCATGACGGCGAGCAGGGCGGCCATTACTGCGAGCGCCCATGCGCCGGACAGGGCCGGCGCGCCCGGGATCACGGTCAGCTCCGCCTTGCGCGTCTCCAGCACGTCTGTGTGGCCGTCGGACAGCTCGGCGCTGTACAGGCCCGCGTCCGCAAAGGTCACGTCATGGAGCCGGCATTCCGGTGACTCGGCGCCGTCAAGCACGGCCCCGTCCTTCCGCCACTGGCACGTCACCGGCGCGAAGCCCCCGGACACCCCCACCCGGAAAAGCGCCGACCGGCCCGTGTACCCCACCGCGTCCGCGGGCTCCTCCGTGATCGCCAGATGCTCCGCCACCTCCACCGCCGCCGCGCGCGACGAATACACCATCCCGCCGTCCGCCACCTCGCACCAGTACGCGCCGGCGTGCCCGGCGTTCACATTCTCCAGGGGCCATTCCGGACCCGCGGGACCGGTCTCCACCCCCTTGTCGGGCGTTTCCTTGAACCACTGGAAGGCGGTGGGGGCATAGCCCGCGCCCACCGTCACCGACAGCAGGTGGTCCTGCCCCCGGTACAGCCGCATGGAGTCGGGGTGCGACGCGAAGCCCGCCCACCGCAGCAGGGTGTACCGCGCCGACTCCATCCCCGCAAACGGCCTGCCCGCCAGGTCCCGGATATCCGTGCCAAGACGAATGCCCACCTCCCCCGACGCCGACAGGTCGGAAAGCGACACCGTCACCGTGTACTCCAAGTCTTCCTCCCCGACCGATGCCGTGCCCGCCAGCGTCCCCGTCAGGGACACGTCCGACGCGTCAAAGCTGTCGCCCACCGACTCGCTGAACCGCACCGTGAACCGCACCGCAGCCTCGTTGCTCGGGGTGCGGTCTGGAAGCAGGATCTCCGCCGTCGGCGGCGTCACGTCCAGCGTCCACCCCGTCGTCACCGGACCCGGCGGCGACCAGATTCCGTCGCCGTTGCGCGACACCACCCGGAACCCGTAGGGCGACCCGTCCGCCAGCCCCGTCACCGTCGTCACCCCCCACGCCTCCGCCGTCAGGAACACCGGGGACGCCCCCACGGTCCCGTCCGCCGTCACCCAGCCCCCGCCGCCCCCGGGAAGGATCACCCGGATGCCGTAGGTCGTGTGCGCCGGGTTGCCCACCGCCGGACCCAGCGCCACGCGCAGCGTGGTCCCCGTCGGCTGGTCCACCGCCGGCGCCGACGCCGTCCATGCCAGGGTGCGCGCCATGCCGATCACCGGCGCGGTCATCACCATCTCCCCGTTCCGCGACCGGCCCGAGAACGCATACGGCGTGTCCGCCGTCAGTCCGTTTGCCGTCCAGCCCGCGTTGTCCTGGAGCCACGAGGAACCCGTCCCCTGGCCCAGGTTGAAGAATCGGAGACCGGAATACCCGGCGGAGAGGTTGGACGGCGCGGGCGACGCCGCGGCCACCGTGATCCGGTCCGGGCCCTCGGCGGAAAACGCCAGCCCGCGCAGGGGCTCGATGAGCGTCCACGCGGAGATTGGGGCCGAACGGAGGCTCGCGGCGCCCTCCTCAAACGCGGCCACCTGAAACGTGTACAGGGCATTCGGGGCCAGACCGGTCTCAAGCCACGAGGTCACGTCCGGGGCGGTCTCCTGGCGGAGCGTTTCCGGGCGCGCTGTGCCGGGGTCGGACCAGATCCGGAACCCCAGCTCGCGGGCGCTGGAATCCTCCCACATCCACCGGATGGATGCGGGGGACACGCCCACCCCGTCGGTCCCGCCGGGTTGCAGCAGTGGAAGCTGCATGCCCCAAAGCCCCGTGCCCGCGTCCGTGCCGTCGGAGGCGAAAAAGACCAGGTTGTCCCCCAGCTGGGCGATGGCTGCCGGGCCGCTGCTGGCCACGCCGGGGTTGATGTCCGTCAGCCGCCCCGTGGTGTCCTCCGTGCCCGCCGACATCCACAGCTCCATCCCGTGTTCCGGGTCTCCGGCGCCGAAAAGAAGATATTCGCCCACGTCCATGGACGACTGGATGGCGGAGCCCGCGAGCCCCGGATAAATGTCCCTCACCAGCCGCGTGCCGTCCGCCGTGCCGTCGCTGCGCCACAGTTCGCGGCCCGTGTCCAGATGCTGCCCCTCAAAGTACACCGTGTCCGGCGCGCCGACAATGTCATCGCTCACCCCGTAGCTGCCCCCCTCCCCGATGTTCATCACCATCGAGGCGGTGGTCCCGTCCGTTTTCCACAGCTCATACCCCTCCGCCGCCGTGGCGTCCTGGAAAAGCACCAGATTTCCCAGGGCGGTCAGGCCGGCCGGCCCCCAGTACTTGGTCAGTATGTCCTCGCGGGTGGAAAGCGCGTCCCAGGGCATTTCCGGCGGCTGGTGGCCGGTGACGAGCCGCGTGCCGGCGGGCGTGCCGTCGGTCACGCCCAGCCGCGTCCGGATGTCGGCGCCAGAACACTCCACCTTGAACCAAACTTTACCCCCGGCCGCCTGCAAACCCGTGTACTGGCCGGCCGGGGTGTCCATGAGCAGCGTCTTCTGGCCCGTTTGCGGGTCGCACACATAAAGGTAGCAGCGGTTGAGATACGGGCGCGGCGGGGTCTGATACAGCGTCTCCCCCACCTCAATGACGTAGAGTTTCCCTTCGTGGGCGAGAATGCCCCCTATGCTCGGGGTGCGGAATCCCGCCTCCATGACCAGCTCCATGTTATCCGGCACGCCGTCGGCGGTGCGCCATACGCCGTTCACAGAAACCCCCTCCACCGTTCGGTTGGTGGCGACCAGAATGCCCCGCTCATCCTGGGTGAGGTTTCCGAAGGGGTATCTGTCGTACGAAGAGAACCAACTCATGTCGGCCACCGACCGCGTTCCCGCCGCGGTGCCGTCGGTTGTCCAGAGCAGCCATTTCTTTTGGGGCTGCGGCTCCTCCAGGTTTATCCCGCTCACCGTGAAAAACAACCGTCTATCGTGGGACAGGGGCAACATCTTGTTGATGCCGCAGTTCCAGTCGCCCTTTTCCCCGGCGATGAAGGCCGCCAGTCTCTCCGTGCCCCCGTCCGTGCCGTCCGTGCCCCAGTATTCCCTTCCCTCTGTATCGTAACCCCAACTGACAGGGGTCTTTAGCTGGTAGACCAGCCGGTTTCCAGCGGGGTACGCCGCCTCAGGGGCGCTTCCGGACACCCGCTTCAGGAGCTGGGCAACCTCGCGGGTGCCCTGCACGGTGCCGTCGCTCAGCACCAGACGCCCGTCGCGGGTGATGCAGGCGCACTCCCCGTTGTGTCCGGTCATGGTCAGGGGTATCCCCGCAAAGAGGGGAAAGGTCCCCGCCGCCGTGCCGTCGGAACGCCAGACCGCATAGTCGGAGAACTTCACCGAGGGGGCCATGAAGAAGAAGGCCCCGTCAACCGTCAAGGCCGGGATCGCCGATTCGCTGGGGACACTGACACTGCCGTAATCCGCGACCAGCACGGTTCCGGCGGTGGTGCCGTCAGTGCGGAAGAGCGCCCGTTGCATCCCCCCGCCGTGCAGGTCCATGTAGAGGGCGTCCCCGAAAACATGGGGCGACCGGATCGGCTGCACTGAAAGCCGCCAGGGGGAAAGGAGCTGGCGGTCTCCGCCGGAGGTGTTCATGGACCACACTTCCGGGTTTTGGCCTTCCTGTTGCCGCGCGCAGACCAGCCGGTCTTCCACGGCGGCGATGGGTTTCATCCAGTCGTCCCCGGAAAACTGGTCCAGCAAAACGGTCCCGGCAGGCGTTCCATTGGTCCGGTACAGCATGTATTCGCCGGCGCCATTCACCTTCGAGAGGAAGAAGGCCTGGTCGCCCAGCCGGGTGAACCCGTTGCTGAAGACGCCGGACGTCCCCAGGGGCACGGTCCCCCCGGGGGTGCCGTCGCTGGCATGGGGTGTCCAGGCGTAACTGGGCCCTGTGCAGAAAAGCAGTCGGTCACCCAGGCGGAGATAGTTCTGGGGGATGGAGCTGTTCGGATACCGTTCGGTGAAGCCGGGAGAGAGGTCCTTCACCAGCCGGGTGCCCCCGGGGGTGCCGTCGCTGCGCCACAGTTCATCCCCCTCGCCGAACGTGAATCCCCGGAAGAAGAAATACGACCCCATGTCCACCCAGTTCACCGTGCGCGCCTGCATCATTTCCATGTACACATTGAGAACGACATTCGTGCCCTCCGGAGTGCCGTCGGACTGCCAAAGCACCCTGCCATAGCAGGTGTGCGCGGAGAAATAAAGAATGCCGTCGAACACCATGAGGCTCTGGGGCGACGACCCCTGCCGCCCCGGGTACAGGTCCCGGAGAAGATGGGTGCCCGCCTCCGTCCCGTCGCTGCACCACAGCTCCGTCCCGTTGTACGCGTCCCACCCCGAAAAGAGGAGCAACCCGTTAATGGACGCCATTTCCACCGGCCAAACGAACGAGAAATACGGGGTCTGGTCCGCCGGGAACGTGGTGATATCCTTGATGAGGAACGGCGCCCCCGCCCAGGCTGTGGACAGAAAACAAAGATTGAAGGCGGCTACCGCCGCAAGACGCATTCCCCGAACCCATGACACCGCCATAACCATCTCCCGGGCGCCAGACGCCGAACCCTGACCGATGAGCACCGCAGGACGGGGTTACTCCCCCCCGCCTGCTCGAAATCTACCACACCATTTGCCAGCCGTCAAGGCGAATGTATGAAAATGGGTTGAAGGAGACCGGCGGCGTTTTTGTATGCACCGTATTCTCACAAAACACATCTAGTTATTGGGTATTGTTCGCAATAATAAGTGGGGAGCAGTCCAGAGTGGCAGACAGGAAGGTCTGCCTTATCTTGAGTGGGGCAGACATTCCTGTCTGCCAGTTCCTGTGTTCCCCCGGCGCGGGGTCAGCGTGCGGGTTCGGGCGGCGCGGAGGTGTCCATCGGCGGGTTCACCGGATTCCAGCGGGCGGGGCTGCCGTCGGGGAGGGCCACCATGTAGCCCGTCTCCGCGTGGGACTCGCCGGGGGGGTAGTCGCTGCTGACGATCTGCGCGCCGCAGGCGAAGGCCCGCTCCAGCCGGGCGTTGGCCTCCGCCAGGCCGCGTCTTCCCGGGCCGCCCGCCGTGGCGCGCACCCAGTACCCCCGGCGCACCAGGTCCGGGGTTTCCGGGTGGGCGGTGTTGTCGCGCACCATCGCCGCCGCATCGGGCCGGCCGGGGCGTGAATTCACAAACATCGCCCGTCCCTGCAGCGAGGGCCGTCCCTCCGCGTACAGGTCCCGCAGCTCCCGCGTCTCATGGAAGATGAAGAAGACCTTCCCGCGCGCGGAGTCCAGCGTGGGCCAGCCGCGTTTCAGCACCGCCTCCTCCAGCGTGGCGAAGTCCCCGCGCACATCGTCCGGCGTGATGAGCCGGTCCGGGGGAAAGGCGGCGCGCACCTCGGCGTCCAGCTGGTCGAGGTCCGCGGCGGTGGGTTCGGTGATGGACCGGTCCAGCACAGGCCCCTCGGCCTTGTGCTCCACGAGGAAGGAGACGGGCACATGCCCCGGGTGGGCGTCGGACCATGCCCGCACCACCGCCAGACAGTCCGCGAACATGCGGCAGGTGCTCTCCTCGTCCAGATGGGGCACATGAAACACCCGCCAGCCCTCCGGCGTCCGGTGGATGTCCAGTTCAAAGCTCCGCACGCCGTTGTCGAGCTGGACGTCCAGGGGCTTGTGCTCGTAGTCCCAGTCGCGGGCCTCCGGGTTGACCATTTCGGCGATGTCCAGCCCCGACGGGCGCTTGTGGTAACTGTTGTGCGTGCCCACCACCTGTATCTGGTTCATGCGCGGGCCGCCGTCAAACGACAGCCCCGCTAGGCAAAGCAGCAAGACTCCGATCATGTTCCGGTCTCCAAGTTCACGTCCTTTGACCCGTCCGGACAGGTTTTGGTGTCCAGAATCCGGCGGGATTCACCACGGAGGCACGGAGGGCACGGTGAAGGGGGAAGAGAGGGAACGGAAGAAAGTTGCTGCATGGATGGAGAGGATTTACAGGATAAGGCAAAAATCCTGCCTGTCCTGTCCACCCCTGTTCATGCTGCTGCAAGAGCCTTTGCCGCCCTTTCCCTTTCTTCCCTTTTCTTCTCTCCCCCTTTTCCGTGCCCTCCGTGCCTCCGTGGTGAAACGCCTTCAGGAACCTCCCCGGCCGCAATTTCCGTTTGCCCCGCGGTTCGGGGTATTCTAGCGGGGCGCTGCATTCCCCTGGAGATTCCGCATGAAAGCCGTGATCATGGCGGCGGGCAAGTCCACCCGCACCTATCCGTTGACGCTCACCCGGCCCAAGCCCCTGCTGCCGGTGATGGGGAAGACCGTCTTCGAGCGGCATCTGGAGGCCCTGTCCGGGCTGGTGGACGGCGTGGTGGCCGTGGTGGGGTACCGGGGCGACATGATCCGCGCCGCCTTCGGCGACGTGTTTCAGGGGATGCCCGTCACCTATGTGGAGCAGACGGAGCAGCGCGGCACGGGGCACGCCGTGCTCCAGTGCGAGGGCGCCGTGGACGGGCCGTTCCTAGTGGTGAACGGCGACGACCTGTATGACCGGGAGGATTTGGCGCGGCTGGCGGCGGCGGAGAACGCCGCGCTGGCCCTGGAGGTGCCCGACCCGCGCCTCTACGGCATCTACGAGACCGACGCCGAGGACCGCGTGGTCCGGCTGGTGGAGAAGCCGAGGGAGGTCTTCTCCAACCTGGCGAACATCGGCGCGTATGTGTTCACGCCCGAGGTGTTCCCCGTGCTGCGAGGCCTGCCGCCCACGGAGCGCGGCGAGATTGAGATCACCTCGGCGGTGCAGGCCCTCGCGGAGACGTCCGGCTTCCGCGTGGTCCGCACCCGGGGCGCGTGGCTGCCCATCGGCTACCCGTGGCACCTGCTCGACGTGAACCGCTGGTTCCTCGACCACCGGCTCGAGCCGGGCATTGAGGGCGAAGTCAGCCCCGGGGCCGAGGTCAACGGCCCCGTCTTCATCGGCGCGGGCACCGTGGTGCGCGCCGGGGCGGTCATAGACGGCCCCGTGTGGATCGGCCGCGGCTGCCGCATCGGCCCCAACTGCTGGATCCGCCCGTACAGCGTGCTGTGCGACGGGGCCATCGTCGGCCACGCCAGCGAGGTGAAGGCTTCGCTTTTCCTGGAGGGCGCCGCCGCCCCGCACCAGAACTATGTCGGCGACAGCATTCTCGGCGCGCGCGCCAACCTCGGCTGCGGCACCATCACCGCCAACCTCCGCCACGACCAAAAGCCCGTGCGGTCCCTGGTCGGCGGCGCGCTCGTGGACACGGGCCGCAAGAAGCTCGGCGCCGTCCTCGGCGACGACGTCCACACGGGCATCAACACGTCCATCTACCCCGGCCGGAAGCTCTGGCCCGGCACCGCCACCGCCCCCGGCGCCGTCGTGCGCGGGGATGTGCTGGACGGGTAGGACGGCACCCCGTCCGTGTGCGTCCGTGGACAGAGTGGACGATATGGACGATGTGGACAGTATGGACCGGGAGCACTGGGTGGGGAGGCTGCCCGCGCCTTCTTGACCGCCCCTTCCGGCCTGAAGTAGGCTTGCGGCGGCTTTGGCCCAACGGGAGACCCGCCATGACCTTTCTGCTTCCCCTGATGGTGTGCGCGGCGGCGGCCGCGCCCGCGGATGCGCCGTGGATGAATCCGGCGCATGACCTGTTTTACGAAACGCCGGCCACGGTGTGGGATGAGGCCTTTCCGCTGGGGAATGCCATTCTGGGCGCGCTGGTGTGGGGGGACGGGGCGCCGCTGCGGATTTCGCTGGACCGGACGGATCTGTGGGACCTGCGGCCCGTGCCGGAGTACCACTCGCCGGAGTACACCTACACCACGATGCGGCAGTGGGAGAAGGAGGGGCGGGTGAAGGAGCTGGAGGCGCTGTACGACAACCCGTACCACCGTCCCGCGCCCACGAAAATCCCCGCGGGCCGCATCGAGCTCACGCCCAAGAAACCCAAGGCCGCCTTCCGGAACGCGCGGCTTTCGCTGTCTGACGCGACGGCGCAGGCGGACCTGGGCGAGGTTCAGGCACGGGTCTGGATTCACCCCACGGAGCCCGTCGGGTTCATCGAACTGGAGGGCGTGGAAGACCTCGAGGTGTCCCTGAAGGCCCCCGCCTTCGGCGGGCAGGCGCCCGGCGATGCGAAGCCGGCGATCTCCATGGGCGACCTCGCGCAGTTGGGCTATCCCGAATCGAAGACCCGTTCGGGGGATGATTTCCAGGCCTACGAGCAGGAGGGCTGGGGCGGGTTCCGGTTCGCCGTTCATCTGGCATGGCGCACGGACGGCGGCCGCTGGCTCGGCGCGTGGTCCGTGTCCAGCACCTTCGACGGCGACAACCCTGCGGAAATCGCCGAGACCCGCGTGCGCGCCGCGCTGGCGGACGAGGCCCGCGCCGCCCTGCGCGTGTCCCATGAGGCCTGGTGGCGGGCGTGGTGGGAGCGGACTTGGCTCACCGTGCCCAACCCCGTTGTGGAGCGCCAGTGGTATTTGGAGACCTACAAGTTCGGCGCGGCGGCGCGCAGGGACGCCCCGCCGATCACGCTCCAGGGGCCGTGGACGGCGGACGACGGCAAGCTGCCGCCGTGGAAGGGCGACTACCACCACGACCTGAACACGCAGTTGAGCTACTGGCCCTGCTACAGCGGCAACCGGCTGGACGAGGGGCTGGGCTACCTCGAATGGCTCTGGAAGAACCGCGAAAACGCCCGCGACTGGACGCAGAGGTTCTTCGGGAAGCCGGGGCTGAACGTGCCCATGACGGCGGACCTGAACAACAACCAGATCGGCGGCTGGCGGCAGTACACCCACTCGTCCACCACGGCGTCGTGGCTGGCCCACCACTTCTACCTCCACTGGAAATTCAGCCAGGACCGGACCTTTCTGGAGGAGCGGGCCTTCCCGTGGCTGCGCGACTGCGCGGTGTTCATCGAGGCCGTGACGGCGGAGCGCGGTTCGGACGGCAAACGCACCCTGCCCCTCAGCTCCTCTCCCGAGATCAACGACAACCGCCCCGAGGCGTGGTTTCCGTCGGTCACCAACTACGACCTGGCGCTCATGCGCTGGCTGCTGGCGGCGACGGCGGAGCTGGCCGACGAGTTGAAGCAGGCGGATGAGGCCGCGCGCTGGCGCGCCGTGCTGGCGGAGCTGCCGGATTTCGCGCTGGACGAAAACGGCGGGCTGTCGGTGGCCGCCGGGATCCCGCTGAAGGAGTCCCACCGCCACTTCTCGCACCTCATGGCCCTGCACCCGCTGGGGCTCTACGACCCCTCGCAGGGCGGGGACGCGCTCAGGGTCTGGCAGGGCTCGATGGAGACCCTCGACCGCCTGGGCACGGACTACTGGTGCGGGTACAGCTTCTCGTGGCTCTCCTCGATCCACGCCCGGATGCACGACGGCGTGCGGGCCGAAAAGGCGCTGGAGACCTTCGCGCGGGCCTTCGTCCTGCGGAACGGCTTCCACTGCAACGGCGACCAGACCAAGGAGGGGCACAGCAAGTTCACCTACCGCCCCTTCACGCTGGAGGGCAACTTCGCCTACGCCGCGGGGCTCCAGGAGATGCTGCTCCAGAGCGACACCGGCGTGGTCGAGGTCTTCCCGGCGGTGCCGGACACATGGAAGGACGCCCGGTTCAAGGACCTGCGCGCCCAGGGCGCCTTCACGGTCTCCGCCGAACGCCGCGACGGCGCGGTGGTCTCCGTCGAAATCACCAGCGAGACCGGCGCGGCGCCGAAACTGCGCTGTCCCTGGACCGGCGCGCTGCTGGACTTGGGCGATTCCGCAGTGGCTGCGCCGGGGGTTACCATCCAACGGGAGGGCAACACCTGGCGGCTGGGCGGCAGGGTCTAGGGTTTAGGGTCGAGGGTTTAGGGTCCGAAGCTCGAAGCCTTCTTCCTGAAGCCTGAAGCCTGAGGCCTCTATCCCTCTGATTCGCCATTCCCCCCGGGAATCGGGTATTATTCCCCCTTGTTTCCCCTGTGGCTAGGGCCGTGCTCTGTTCCGGAGACGGTCTGAAATTCGCCGGTTTCCCGGCGGGAGAAGGGTTTTTCATGAGCAAGCTGACCTCGAACCACGTTTTCACCTCCGAGTCCGTGTCCGAAGGGCATCCGGACAAGGTCTGCGACCAGATTTCCGACGGCATCCTCGACGCGTGCCTCGCGGCGGACCCCAACTCCCATGTGGGCTGCGAGACCCTGGCGGCCACCAACTTTGTCGCCAGCGCCGGGGAAATCACCTGCGCGGGCTGGGACGGCGTCAACCCCGAGCGCATCGCCCGGGACGTGGTCAAGGCCATCGGCTACGACCGCGCGCTGATCGGGGACGAGGTCGGCTTCAGCTATGACACCTTCCTGTACATGAACTGCCTGCACGGCCAGTCGCCGGACATTGCCCAGGGCGTGAACGAGGGCCAGGGCCTCTACACGGAGCAGGGCGCGGGCGACCAGGGCATGATGTTCGGCTACGCCAGCGACGAGACGCCCGAGCTGATGCCGGCGCCGATCCAGTTCAGCCACCAGCTCCTCAGCGAGCTGGCGGACATCCGCCGCGCGAAGACGATCCCCTACCTGCGGCCCGACTCCAAATCGCAGGTGTCGGTGTACTACGAGGGCGGCAAGCCCAGGGCCATCACCACCGTCGTCGTGTCCCACCAGACCGCCGAGGTGCCGCTGGACCAGATCCGCGCGGACCTCGTCGAGGTGGTCAAGACCGTGCTCGGGCCGACGGGCCTGCTCACGGACAAGACGGAGTACTATGTGAACCCGACCGGGCGCTTCGTCGTCGGCGGCCCCCACGGCGACTCCGGCCTCACGGGCCGCAAGATCATCGTGGACACCTACGGCGGCGTCGGCTCCCACGGCGGCGGCGCGTTCTCCGGCAAGGACCCGTCCAAGGTGGACCGGTCGGCGGCCTACTACGCGCGCTACGCGGCGAAGAACATCGTGGCCGCGGGCCTCGCGTCCAAGTGCGAGATCCAGGTGGCCTACGCCATCGGCGTGGCCAAGCCCATGAGCATCAACGTGTCCACCTACGGCACCGGCACGGTGTCCGATGAGCGGCTCCAGCAGGTGCTGGAGGACGGCGCCCTCTTCGATTTCCGCCCCGCCGCCCTCATCCGCGACCTCGGCCTGCTCGCCCCGAAGGGCTGGTCCTACCGCCAGACGGCGGCCTACGGCCATTTCGGCCGGGACTGCTTCCCCTGGGAAAAGACCGACAAGGTGGACGCCCTGAAGAGCGCCGTAAAGTAGGAGGCGCGTCATGCGGAAAGTCATCGGCGTCGGCGCGCCCATCGTGGACCTCCTGGCCCGCGTGCCGGAGGCCTTTCTGGCCGGCGTGCCCGGCGAGAAGGGCGGCATGCTCATGGTCTCCCCGGACGAGCAGCGCGCCCTCGTGGAGTCCCTGCCCGAGCCGCCCGCCCGCGCCCCCGGCGGCGCGGCGGCCAACACCATCGCCGCGCTGGCCAAGCTGGGCCTGCCCGTGGCCTTCGTCGGCAAGGTGGGCGGGGACGCCGACGGCGACTACTATCTCGACGCCTTCGCCGCCTGCGGCGGCGACACCAGCCGCTTCAAGCGCGCGCCGGAAAGCCACACGGCCCGGTGCCTGAGCATGATCACGCCGGACGCCGCGCGCACCATGCGCACGGACCTCGGCGCGAGCCTGCTCCTGCGCCCGGAGGAACTCGGCCCGGCCGATTTCGCGGGCTGCGCCCACGCCTTCATCGAGGGCTACCTGCTGTTCAACCCCCCGCTGGCCGAGGCGGCCCTCCGCGCGGCCAAGGAGGCGGGGTGCACCGTGAGCCTGGACATGGGCTCCTTTGAGATCGTCCGCGCCTTCCGCGACACCCTGCCGGGCCTGCTGGACCGCTATGTGGACGCCGTCTTCGCCAACGAGGACGAGGCCCGCGAGTTCATCGGCCGCGACGACCCGGCGGCGGCGCTGGACGCCTTTTCCGCCCACTGCGGCACCGTCGCCGTCAAGCTCGGGGCCGAGGGTGCCTGGCTGCGCGACCGGGGCGAGACGGTGCGCGTGGCCCCGGAACCCGTGGACCGCGCCGTGGACAGCACGGGCGCGGGCGACTGCTGGGCCGCGGGCTTCCTCTACGGCTGGCTCCAGGGCTGGCCGGCGGCCCGCTGCGGCGAGCTGGCCTCGCTGCTCGGCGCGGAGACCGTGAAATGCCTCGGCGCCCAGCCCGACGCCGGCGGCTGGGCCCGGATCCACGCCCGGATCGGCCATTCCTGACCCCTTTTTCGGCCCGCCGGACTGCAAACCGGCCGCGCCGGTTGTTACAATGAATGAAAACGTGATGCAAGCGCGTGTCGGCCTTTTTCCGGCGCGGCGCGAACCCGAAAGGATGGACCCCATGGCTGTGGCACCGATCATCATCCCCGAAACCGACAGCACCCTGCCCTTCAAGGTGGCGGACATGGGCCTCGCGGCGTGGGGCCGCATGGAAATCGAGATGGCGGAGAAGGAGATGCCGGGCCTCATGGCGGTGCGCGCCCAGTACGCCGCCGCGCAGCCCCTCAAGGGCGCGCGGATCATGGGCTCCCTCCACATGACCATCCAGACCGCGGTGCTCATCGAGACCCTCAAGGCCCTCGGCGCCGAGGTCCGCTGGGCGAGCTGCAACATCTACTCCACCCAGGACCACGCCGCGGCGGCCATCGCCCAGTCGGGCGTTCCGGTCTTCGCATGGAAGGGCGAGACGCTGGAGGAGTACTGGTGGTGCACCTACCAGGCCATGGCCTTCCCCGGCGGGCAGACGCTCAACATGATCGTGGACGACGGCGGCGACGCGACCCTGCTGATCCACCGCGGCTGCGAGTTCGAGGAGCACTTCGAGAAGACCGGCGCGCTGCCCCCCGTCTGCCGCGACAACCGCGAGATCGAGATCGTGGACTCCCTGCTCCACCGCGTCCATGGCGAGGACCCCGGCCTGTGGCGCCGCACGGCGGCCGGCTGGATCGGCGTGTCCGAGGAGACGACCACGGGCGTCCACCGGCTCTACCGGATGATGAAGGAGGGGAGCCTGCGCACCCGCGCCATGAACGTCAACGACTCCGTCACCAAGTCGAAGTTCGACAACCTCTACGGCTGCCGCGAGTCGCTGGCCGACGGCATCAAGCGCGCCACGGACGTCATGGTGGCGGGCAAGGTCGTCGTCGTGGCGGGCTACGGCGACGTGGGCAAGGGCTGCGCGGACGCCATGCGCGGCCTTGGCGCGCGCGTCGTCGTCACGGAGATTGACCCCATCTGCGCGCTTCAGGCCGCGATGGAGGGCTACCAGGTCGTGAAGATGGACGACGCGGCGAAGATCGGCGACATCTTCGTCACCGCCACGGGGTGCTACAAGGTCATTTCCGGCGCGCACCTGCGCATGATGAAGGACCAGGCCATCGTCTGCAACATCGGCCACTTCGACTCCGAGATTGACGTGGCCCACCTCGAGCAGAGCGCCGACATCCGCGAGGTCAACGTCAAGCCGCAGGTGGACAAGTTCGTCCTGCCCGACGGCCGCGAGCTCATCCTGCTGGCGCGCGGGCGGCTGGTCAACCTCGGCTGCGCCACCGGACACCCCTCCTTCGTCATGTCCAACTCCTTCACCAACCAGACCCTCGCCCAGATTGCCCTCTTCACCGAGCCGGACCAGTACGCGGTCGGCCAGGTCTACACCCTGCCCAAGAAACTCGACGAGGAGGTCGCCCGCCTGCACCTCGGCAAGCTCGGCGTCGAACTCGACACCCTCACCCCCGAGCAGGCCGACTACCTCGGCATCCCCGTGGAAGGCCCCTACAAGCCCGACACCTACCGGTATTGACGGACGCCGTGCAATAGCCTATGATGACGCCGGGAGAGGCGCGCGCGGGGCGCGTCCTCCGGCAAGGGAGGTTGTGTCATGGGCCGCAGTGGGTGGAAATCCGCCTTTCCGGCGCTGGCCGTGTGTGTCTGCGTGCTGGCCCACGGCGCGGGCCGCCTGGAGCAGAAGCCGCTCGATGAGCTGCTCGCCCTGCACAAGGACCAGGACGCCAGGGTGGACCGCGCGAAACTCGAGGGCGTCCTGCGGGAGCGGCTTTCCAAAGAAGACACCCAGTCCCTGCTGAAGATCCGGAGGGAGAGCGCCGCGGGCTTCATGTGCGTGGATTACTTCTACCCCACGATTCTTGAGGCAATGAGGGGAACGTACTCGTGCCAGGCGGCCGACGTCAAAGATCTCGTGGTGGTTCAGGCGGTGGTGCGCCGGGTGGACCACGACCGGGAGCTGCTGGTCGGGGACATTCTCCGCCGTGAACTGTCCCCGCTTCCCACGACCGTGACCTTGGAGGGTGTGCGCGGCGATCCGGCGGGTCTGCCTTCGGAGATGGAGGTGACGGCCGACTTGGAGTGGGAATATGTCGGCACGCTGGAGGAGGGGAAGGAGTACTTTCTGGTCCTCCGCCGGAGTGGAACCCGGCACACTTTCCAAGACTCGTGGGTCTATGCCGTACAGGAGGGGAGGGTGCCCCGCGCGTTGGGAAAGGCACCAGCCCCTGAGGCGGAGGTGTGGCGGGCGGTGGAGATGAGGCGCAAGGCGGACCGGGGGGAACCCTTCGAGATGCCGCAGGAATGGAACGCAGCCCTGCGGGAGGGTTCCCTGGAGCAGGTCATGGGCGCGCTGGAGGCGGCCCAGGGCGTGGGTGTGCCTGGAAGATTGGATGCACCCCTGCTCGTTGCGGCGCTGGAACGCCACTATGCCCCCCTGCGGAAGAAGTTTGACCAGTGTTCGAGGGAGTGTGTAAAGAAGGAGGAATTGGACCGCTTCATCCGAACCGCCCGGCTGATCTTTCTTGCCTTGGCCGAGACCCGGGATATTGAATCAATGGCGACCGCTGTTGTCCTGTACACGCGGGACAGGAAACACTCCGATTGGGTCTTTCGGGACTGCGAAGAAGATGTTGTCCGTGTTGTTATGGTATTGCCAGAAGAGATGCGGAAAGAGAAACTGATAACGCTGCTTGGCCCTTCCCCGGACGGTGCAGATGGACATCGTTGACTGATGCAAAGAGCCTGGCGGCCGCGTGTGGAGACAGCTGCTTCAGGGTTTGCACCCATCCCGCCTCCGCCTCCTTCAGCAGGGTCTCGAAGATCACGTGAAAGGTGTTGTGGACCGAGTCGGTGGTGATGAAATGGGGGGTGTCCATGTCTGCGTAGGGGCCCGACATGCGGTGGTAGAACCGGGGCACCACCGCGAAGCCGTTGCGCTTGAGAAGCTCCCGGCCCGAGTCGGACCCCTCGAAACGCTCGACGAACCGCACCGCCCCGAGGTCGGCCACGACATCCTCCGCCGCGGCTCGCCCCGTGAGACCCGCGCCCAGCAGCAGCACCCCCGCCACCCCCCGCAGCACACGCGCGCAAAACCCCCGATCTGTTGCCATGACCGTCCCTCCGTTTGGCAGGCCGCATGCGGCCAGCACCGGGGGTATTATGTGAGAAACCACTCAGAAAGACAAGGCGCGCGGACCGGGGGCGTTCCCGTAAGAGGCCGCCGCGTTGGCTGGAGTCCTGGCGGGCACGAGATGGCCGCGCTTCGCTGCTAATGAAGTAAACGCATTCTTCCGCGCCGCAAGATCCCGGTTACTCTCTGCCAAACGTGGAAATGGCCAAATACGAAAGTCTTGGGCATCCCGGAGGGATGCAGGACATTAGCCGGTGGTTGAGCGAAGCGATACCACCGGACAGCGTCCCCCCTCCCATTTATTAAGAACCCCGGCAGGGGTTCAGGACACGTCGGTCCCCGTTGGCCCCGGAGTCCTGCACCCCTGCCGGGGTGCCAGAAGGGGGGGGGAGATACCCGGTCCCGGTGGTGTCGCTTCGCTCAACCACCGGCTAACGGCCCTCACCCCTCCGGGGTGAAGAGGGAAAGGACACCCGTATCCATAGAGTCATTTACATAATCCCCACCCACGGCGGTCAGGGGCTCGCCATGACGCGTTGACGTTCGGTTCTTCACGAGACCGCCGTGCTGGCCGGAACTTTGGCGGGCACGAGATGGCCGCGCTTCGCTGCTAAGAAAGTACCGCCTCTGTGGCGGGTCAGGCGGGGATGGGAGTTAGGGGAAGTATGGGAAGCATGGGAGGCTGGAAACCATTCTCTCTTCATTATCGGTGTTCATCGGTGTTCATCGGTGGTCGCTCTTTGGGGGCGCAGTTCCCCCGCACACGACTAAGGGCGCAGACATGCCTTGGCGGCTCCCCCCTATTGTGCGAGTGGTTCCGGAGGGGGGAACCACCGATGAACACCGATGAACACCGATAAAGCGTGCGGAGGC
>JAAYBR010000052.1 GCA_012730045.1 Candidatus Hydrogenedentota bacterium
CCCGCAAAGTAGACGCGCCATCTTGGCGCGTTCTTGGGGTTTTCGTTGGCTCAAAGAACGCGCCAAGATGGCGCGTCTACTTTCCGGCCCTCCCGCAGCCCTCACTTCATAGGCAGAATTCCCGCCTCCGGCGGTCTGGGGCTCGCCATGACGCGTTGACGGCGAGGCGGTGTCCCGGAATTGACCCCGGGGGGCGTTTCCCGTATGCTCTTTGCGGCCGGGGCGTGTCCCGGAAAACCCCTTATGGAAAGGCTGAGCAGGCATGGCGGAAGGCATTCGTGTGACGTTGTGGAACGAGGGGCGGCATGAGAAGACCATGCCGCGGGTCGCGGAACTGTATCCCGACGGGATGCACCGGGCGATTGGGCGGTCTCTGGAGGGAAAACCGGGCATCGCCTCGGTGCGCTGCGTGGCGCTGGACGACCCCGGGCAGGGGCTCACGGACGAGATTCTGGCGGACACGGATGTGATGACGTGGTGGGGCCACTGCGCCCATGACGACGTCACGGAGGAGAACGCGGCGAAGGTCCAGCAGCGGGTGCTGGAGGGCATGGGACTCATCGTGCTGCACTCCGGACACCTGTCCAAGCCTTTTGTCCGACTCATGGGCACCGGATGCTGCCTGAAATGGCGGGAGCACGGGGAGCACGGCGAGAAGGAGCGGCTGTGGGTGGTGGACCCCGCGCACCCGATTGTGGAGGGACTGCCGGACCACTTCGAACTGCCGAACACGGAAATGTACGGCGAGCCGTTCGGCATCCCGAAACCGGACGACCTGGTGTTCATCAGCTGGTTCCAGGGCGGCGAGGTCTTTCGCAGCGGATGCTGCTGGCACCGGGAACGCGGCAAGGTCTTCTACTTCCGCCCGGGCCATGAGACCTTCCCGATCTACCACGACGCGCGCGTGCTGCGCGTGATCTACAACGCCGTGCGCTGGGCCGCCCCGGTCCGCATGGAAAGCCCGCCCGTGCAGGGGAACACCGAGCCCCTCGAACCGCTGCCCTGACCCAAGGAGAGCCCGGATGCGTTTCGCGCCCACGGTTCTGATAGGTTTATGCGCTGCCCTCCTTGCCGGGGCGGCGGCGGCCGCGCCGCCCTCCCTGGCGCTGAAGGCGCGGGTCTTCGAGCATGACATGGAGGAGCGGTTCCTGCTGGACGGGCAGGCGCTGTGCAAACTGCGCAACGCGACGCCGGACCGCCCCCACACAGACTACAACATGCCGGACAACGCGTACATGACGGGCATCTACACCGCCACGCTGTCCATGAAACACGCCGTGACGAGGGATCCGGCGGACCGTGAGCGCGCGCTCCGGTCCCTGCGCGCCCTGCATCTGCTCTGCACGGTCGCCGGGAAGCGCGGGGTGCTGGCGCGCGCCGCCTGGCCCAAGGACCGGCCCACCGCCGACGACGGCGTGTGGCGCGACTCCCCGGACGGCGTCCACAAATGGCGCGGCGATGTCAGCACGGACCAGGTGGACGGGGTGATGTTCGGCCTCTACTTCGCCCACGAACTCGTGGCGGGGGACGAGGAGAAGCGGATGATCGCGGACGACGCGTCCGCCCTCCTGGACCTGATCGTGGAGAACAACTTCCGCATCGTGGACGTGGACGGCAAGCCCACGGTCTGGAGCAAGTACCATCCGGACCATGTGCGCAAGCGGGAGAAGATGAACGCCCTGCTGTTTCTTCAGGCCTGCAAGATCACCGCCCATGTCACGGGCGACGCGAAATACGCGGACATTTACCGGAAGTACGCCGTGGACGAGCAGTGCGCCGAGGCGGCAGTCGAGGCGCGCATCTGCGTGAACCCGCTCATGCCCCGGGCTGTCAACCACAGCGACGACGTGCTCCAGTTCCTCGCCTATGCGCCCCTGATGCACCTGGAGACGGACCCCGCCCTGCGCGCCCTCTATGAAAAGAGCCTGCGCCGGAGCTGGGAGGGCAACGGGAGGCACCCCGGCGTCGCCCCGGAGGGCAACCCCTTCTACGCCTTCGTGATGGCAAAGCATCTGGACGAGCGCGGCGGCCTGGAAGCCGGCCTGGACACCCTCCGGCGCTTCCCCTTCCGCATGAAATGGCGGCCCGACACCATCGAAACCTACCGGACGCTGTTCGGGTTTGACCCGGACCCAGGCCCCCTGAGCCCCGAACCGGAAGAAGGAAAGCCCGTGCCGGTGGACCGCCGGGGCACCACCTGGTCGGCCTGGGTGCAGGACCCCTATTTCGGGTCGGACTGGGACGCCCCGGACGCGGTGATGGAGTACAACGGGCATGATTATCTGCTGGCCTACTGGACGGGCCGGCACTACGGGTTCCTTTCCGAGGAGCAATGACCGGGGATCCCATGGCGGACAGCATGACCTTCCGCGAGATGAATCTGCGGGTGTTCGAGGGGCGCCCTGTCCCCGGGGTGCTGTTCCAGCCGCGCTTCGAGCCGTGGTTCGAGTACCGCCAGCGGCTGGGCGACCTCCCGGAATCGCTTCAGAAGGGCACGGTCTTCGACGCCTACGACACCCTGGACGTGTCCATGCGCTACATCCATTACGCCACGGGATGCCCGAGTCCTGTGGAGGTGTTTCATGAAACGCCGTTGCGGGTCACGGAGCGGACCGACGGCAACGGCATGCGGGTGACGGTTCACGAGACCCCGTACGGCGATCTGGTCACCCGTTACGGGTTCGCCTCCGACGGCAGTTGCCGGGTCGTGGAGTTCCCGGTGCGCACGGCGGAGGACCTGCGCCGGCTGGAGTGGGTCTTCCGGCACACGCGGTACGTCTACAATCCGGAGGGCTTTGCCCACGGGGCCGCGCGGATGGGGGACCGGGGGGAGCCGCAGTTCTATGTGTGCCGCAGCCCCTACCAGTGCCTGAGCCTGGAGTGGATGGCCTACGACGACTTTGTTACAGCGCTCCTGTTCGAGCCGGAGCAGGTCGGACCGGTGCTGGCCGCGATGGACGCGGCGCATGACCCGCTCTACGAGGGGCTGGCGGCGGACCCCGCCCCGCGCATCGTCAACTTCGGCGAGAACATTGACGGCCGGCTCATGTCCCCGGACCTCTTCGAGCGGCACCACCTGCCGTTCTACGAAAAGCGGGACGCGTGCCTGAAGGCGGCGGGCAAGTTCACCCACGCCCATTTCGACGGAAGCTTCCACTCCCTGCTGCCGTTCTTCCCGCGCCTGCCCTTTGACGGGATCGAGGCGCTGACCCCCGTGCCCCAGGGCGACGCCACGCTGGAGGAGATTCGGGAACACCTGGGCGACAAGGTACTGCTCGATGGCATCCCCGCCGTGTTCTTCCTGCCGGAGTTCCCCCTGGAGCGGCTTCAGGAGTGCGTGGAGCGGCTGGTGGCGTTGTTCGCGCCCCGGCTGGTGCTCGGCATTTCCGACGAGCTGCCCATGGGCGCGGGGCCCGAGGCCGTGGAGCGTCTGCTCTGGGTGAGGGATTATTGCCGGAACTGCGCGCCCCGCCCCGCGCCGGAGTCCGTCTGATGGCAACACCGGAGCAGAAAGAAGACCGTCGCCCGGCAGGGGAGAGGGGGCTGGCCGTTGCATGCTATCTGGGGGGCGCGCCCTTTTTGGCGCGGACCGTCCGTCGCAGGGGCGGCCCCTATCTGCGGACCCATCTGGCCCAGGCGCTGATGCTGGCGGCGGTGCTGGCGGGAATGGTGATTCTGTTTGCGGCGGTGGTCCTGGGGCTTTCCTGGATGATGGCTGCGCGCCCGGACCTGTACAACCGGCACTCCTGGGAGGGGACGACCCTCAGCGTGTTCCGGAAGTTGTTGATTGTCTGGGGGGTGCTGTGGGCCTATGGCGTCCTTTCCGCCCTGCGCGGGGGCGCTTTGCCCATCCCGTGGACCGAGCGCGTTTCCTCCCTGCGCGCCGTGTCCGTGGTCGGGCTTGTGGGCGCGTGGAGCCTGTGGGCGCTGCTTCTCTGCATGGTCGTGTGCGCGGCGGCGGTGGAGATGCTGGCCCCGCGGTCGGTTCAGCGCGCCCCCGCCACCGTGCTGTACGAGAACCTGGAGGGGCGCATTCCCCGCGCCCTGGTGGCGCCGGGGTACCTGCCCACACTGGCTGCGGCGCGCCTGAAATGGGGGCCGGGCGGGGTGGCCTTCCAGCCGCTCACGCTGGACTCCCTGAAACAGGGCGCGGCGGAAAGTGAGTTCCTGTTTGTCGGTTCCCACGGCACCGAGGACGGGCTTCTCCTGTCCACCGGCCCCGTGACCCCGGAGGCGTTGCGCGACACGGACCGCTCAGGCCGCCTGCGCTTCGTCTATCTCGCCGGCTGCGACAGCGCGGCGCTGCGTGACGGGTGGGAAAAGGCGCTGGCCCCAGCGAGAGTGGTCACCCAAGACCACCTCGCCTCGACGCTCCAGCATGTCTGGTGGCTGTGGCGGGAAGGCCCAAGAGTGATCCGCGACCTTCAGTTTACGGAAGCCAAGGGGAAGGGGTAGGGCACCGGTGTCCCGAGAACCGCTGTGGTCCACACCCCCTGGGACCGCCAGGCTCCAGCCTGGCTCTTTTGGAGGCGTGGTCGGTCGTCTTCTCACGCAACATTCTCCCCCTGCACGGGGAGCACCCCTGTTTCCGGCCAAAAAAGAAAACGGCCAGGCTGGAGCCTGGCGATCCCAGGGGGCGGCAAGCGCGCCCTCTCTCCGCGAAGACACGCCTTGACGGCCTGCCGGGGCTCTGGTAGACTGACGGCGAGACGGGAAAGTTGAATCTGTTTCCGGAATGTCTCATTGGAGGTGGGGAGTGCGGCGGTGTGGAAGGAAAAATCCAGGGTTACGGGCGACTGGGTAGGCTGCAGCCTTCCCGCCCCTGTTTTCGCCTTTGCATCTTTACGCCGGGGAAACTTCATCGCTTCCCGCCCGTTTCCGGGCTAATGATTTCAATGAAGGGAAACGTTCCGGGGCTGTGTGTGGTTCAACGGCTCCAAGGGGGCAGGCAGCCACCCATCCAGGGCGCAACCATGGGAAAGGAGGCCGGAAACCCTGGCGGGGAGTCTTACGCATTTCGGAGTTCAACAAAATTGTCCGGCAGGAACAACCCATGAGAGGTGTAAGTCATGAAAAAATGTGGCGCAGAGTTTTTCGGGACCTTCTGGCTGGTACTGGGTGGGTGCGGAAGCGCCGTGCTGGCCGCGGCGTTTCCCGATGTCGGAATCGGTCTGCTCGGAGTGTCGCTGGCGTTCGGGCTGACCGTGGTGACGATGGCTTATGCCATCGGGCATATTTCCGGTTGCCATCTCAATCCCGCAGTCTCGGTGGGATTGTGGGCGGGTGGCCGTTTTCAGGCGAAGGAACTCGCCCCGTATGTCGTCGCCCAGGTGCTTGGCGGGATAGCCGCCGGCGGCGTTCTCTATCTTATTGCCAGCGGGAAGGCGGGGTTTGACGTCTCTGCGGGCTTCGCCTCCAACGGCTACGGGGAGCACTCTCCCGGGGGATACTCCCTGACCGCCGCACTGGTGTGTGAAGTGGTGATGACCATGATGTTCCTGCTCATCATCCTCGGGGCGACAGACCGTAAGGCCCCTCAGGGTTTCGCCCCGCTGGCTATAGGCCTGGGCCTGACCCTCATTCACCTGATCAGCATCCCGGTTACCAACACCTCTGTGAACCCGGCGCGCAGCACCGCCGTCGCCGTGTACACCGGTGGGTGGGCAGTGTCCCAGTTGTGGCTTTTCTGGGTGGCCCCGATTGCCGGCGCGCTGCTCGGCGCGGCGGTATACCGTGTGATTGGCTCCTCGGAGGAGTGACTGCTCCGGGCCGTGCGTGGCGTCAGGCCGACGGTCCCGCCCTTTCCCGGCGGGTGGAAAGACGGGGGCGTGTCTATCCTCGGCTGCCGGGGCTCTGGTAGAGTGACGGCGGAAAGCCGGGGCCTGCTCTCGGATGTTGTCTTCTTTGTGTTCTTGGTGTCTTGGTGGTGAGTCTTTCCGGAGTCTCCACCACGAATCCACAAAGAACGCGACGAAGAACGGCCGCGTGGCTATCCTTGGCTGGTCGGGAAAGGGTAGGGCACCGGCGGTTGGGCGCCGTGGGTGTACACGGCCATGAGCTTGACCACCATTTCGGGGGTCAGGGTGTAGGCGCCGCCGAGGCCGCGCGCGGCGGCGATGGACAGGGCGGTGTGCTCGACTTTCTCCATCTTGAAGTAGGCGTCGAACACCGTCTTTCCCACGGTGACCGCGCCGTGGCGGTCCAGCAGGAGGGCGTCATAGGCTCCGACCCACGGGCGCACGACGTCCGCGCCCTCGCGGGATCCCGGGGTGGCGTAGCCGGCGGTCGGGATGGCGCACAGGGTCATGATGACCTCGGGGACCACCGGCAGGGTCATGTCCACCCCGGCCAGCGTGAGGGCGGTGGCGTAGGGCGGGTGGGCGTGGACGACCGCCCCGATGTCCGGACGCTCCTCGTAGCAGGCAAGGTGCGTGAAGAATTCCGAGGTGACGCGGCCCTCCCCGGAGACCTTCTCGCCCCGGCCGTTCGCAACGACGAGGATGTCGGGGGTCATGAACCCCTTCGACACGCCGCTCGGGGTGCAGAGATACCGGTCCTCCCCGAGGCGGATGCTGATGTTGCCGTCTGTGGCGGCGACGAGATTTTTCTCGTAGAGACGGCGGCCCGCCTCGCAGACGGCCTCGCGGGCCTCGCGTTCATTCATGGGGCGCCTCTTCCTGCGGGGTGTCCTGGGGTGTCTGTTCGGCGCGCAGATCCCGCCCCGCGGCCAGATACCAGACGGTGAAGCACATGAGGAAGGACAGGCCGAAATGCAGGCCCACGGCCTTCCCATGCGCCAGGGAGGGGCCCTGCGTTGCCAGGGCCGCCCAGGACCGCCACGCGCGGACCTGAATCGTCTGCTGGCTGAGGATGTTTCCCTCCTGATCCTTCATGACCGCCGTCTGTGTGAGCAGGGGGATCCAGCAGGTGACCAGGAGAACGACGGCGAGGTTCACCCAGAACCGCCACTGGAGCGTGCGGCGGAGGCGCGAGGGGCCGCGCGGGGCGGCGTCTGGCGTCGTTTCGGACATGCGGGGACCGCTCCTCAGGCCGGGGTGCACCAGTGCCGGTAGCGGGCGTCGCGGCCCTGGACGATGGCGAAATAGGCCTCCTGCAGCCGCCGCGTGACGGGGCCGGGCTCGCCGGACCCCACGATGCGGCGGTCCACCGACCGCACCGGGGCCACCTGCGCGCCCGTGCCGCAGAAGAACAGCTCGTCGCAGACGTACAGTTCCGTGCGGGCGATGTCGCGCTCGACCACGGGGATGCCCATGTCGCGCGCCATCTCCATCACCGTGTTCCGCGTGATGCCGACCAGGATGTCGCAGTTCGGCGGCGTGGTGATGAGCGTCCCGTTCAGCACCATGAACATGTTCATGGCGCTGCCCTCGGCCACCGTGCCGTTTTCGCGCAGGAAGATGGCCTCGTGGAACCCGGCCTGCTTGGCCTCCGTGGACGCCAGCGAGGAGTTGATGTAGCTGCCCGTGGACTTCACGCGGCTGGGGATGGCGTTGTCGGACAGCCGCCGCCACGAGGAGACGGCGACGTCGAGGCCCGCCTGGGTGTCGCAGTAGTCGCCCAGCTTGATGACATAGCAGCAGAAGCGGCTCTCGACCCCGCGGACCGTCGGCCCGAGGGAATGCTCGCTCTTGTAGACCAGCGGGCGGATGTACAGGTCCTCCTTCAACCCGCTCCGGCGGACCAGTTCGCAGCAGATCTCCGCGATGTCCTCGGCGGTTTCCGGGACCTCCATGCACAACACGCGGCAGTTGCGGACCATCCGGTCCACATGCTCCGCCAGGCGGAAGATCAGAACCCGGTCCTCCTCCTTGTTGTAGTAACCGCGGATGCCCTCGAACAGGCCCGTTCCGTAGTTGAACGCGTGGGTCATGATGCTGATTTTCGCCTGTTCCACGGGCACATAGGCCCCCTCGAAGTAGGCGACGGGCGCGGGGTACATCTTGGCCATGGCAACGTCTCCAATAGGTACAGCACCACCGGAAACCGGTGGGTTTTCCTGCGGACCGAAGCCGCGCGGCGTCCCCGCCGCAGGCGCTGGCGGTCGCACCGCAGGGGGCGGTGTTGAATGCCGGTCCGCAGGGAAAGTATCCTCCTTTTCAGGGGCAAATTCAACCTGCGGCGGAATCGCCGGACAAGGCGGCGCATGGACCGGGAGCCGGAACAGACTGAACGACTGGCAAAGGCGATGGCCGCGCGGGGACTGTGCTCGCGGCGCGAGGCCGACGGCTACATCGCCAACGGCTGGGTCTATGTGGACGGCGCGCGCGCGGAGGTGCCCTACCTGCGCGTCGGGCCGCAACAGGTGATCACGCTGGACCCGGCCGCCTCCGGGGCGCAGACCGGCAAGGTGACCGTCCTGCTGAACAAGCCCGTCGGCTATGTGTCCGGCCAGCCGGAAAAGGGCCACCGTCCGGCGGTGGAGCTGGTCACGCCGGAGAACCGATTTCCCGGGGACACCGCCCCCGCGCGTTTTGAGTGGGCGCATCTCAAGGGGCTGGCCCCGGCCGGCCGGCTCGACATTGACTCCCACGGCCTGCTGGTGCTCACGCAGGACGGCCGGGTCGCGCGGCGGCTGGTCGGCGGCACGGGGGAGGTGGACAAGGAGTATCTGGTCCGCGTGGAAGGGGAAATCACGGAGACGAAACTGGGCCTGCTGCGTTTCGGACTGGAACTGGACGGACGGCAGTTGCGGCCGGCGGAGGTCGAACGGCAACACCCCGGCCTGCTCCATTTTGTCCTGCGCGAGGGGCGCAAGCGCCAGATCCGGCGGATGTGCGCCGCCGTCGGGCTGACGGTGACCGGCCTCAAGCGGGTGCGCATAGGCGGGGTGCGCCTGGGGAATCTTCCGGAGGGGCAGTGGCGGTACCTTGCCCCTGACGAGGTCTTCTAGTCCCGCGCGTTGGGCGGCACAATGCGTGTTATTACGGGATTTCCACTTTTCGCTTGCAAAACGCCCCGACTTGTGCTAGCGTGGACGCATAAGGACGCGCCGGGCGTGAAGACACGGACGATGGGAGTTCGGGCACCCGGCAGGCAGGTACGGAAATCATTTTGGAGGGTTTCGCAATGGGTATTCTTTCACGAAGACGCGGTTTCACTTTGATCGAGCTGCTGGTGGTGATCGCCATCATCGGCATTCTGGCGGCCATCCTGCTGCCCGCACTGGCGCGCGCCCGCGAGGCGGCGCGGCGGGCAAGCTGCCAGAACAACCTCAAGCAGTTCGGCCTCGTGCTGAAGATGTATGCCAACGAGGCGAAGGGCGCGTTTCCCCCCGTGCAGCACCAGACCTATTGCAGCGGGGGCGGCTGCATGGGGCTTCTCCTGACCCCTTTGTGCTCGGCGCTCTATCCCGAATACATGACCGACCCGAAACTCTATGTGTGCCCCTCGTCGGCGACGCACAAAATCGAGGACATGTATTACGACGGGGAAGTGGGCGGGGAGAGCGTCTTGACCTTCAGGGGAACGGACGGGGACACCACCTACAATGACTGGTGGAAAGCCACGTTTTCCTACCTGTACTTTGGTTTCGTGTACGACAAGTGCGACGACATCCCCCAGAACACCGAGGACGCCAACGCCTCCGGCATTATCGGCGTGTTGCAGGCCATCAACCCCGACATCGAGGTTCCGGCGAACCCCATGGTTCCGAAGCAGTTTGTCTACCACTGGCTGAGAATTCTGTCCACGCCGGGGTTTAACTTCGGGAAGATGCCCCGCAACCAGCGCGGGCCGGTGCCTGCGTTCGACAACGACACGGAGAACGTGGTGCAGACGTCCACGGGCGAGCCCCTGGGCAACGGAACCGGCACCACGATCTACCGGCTCCGCGAGGGCATTGAGCGCTTCATGATCACGGACATCAACAACCCCGGCGGGGCCACCATGGCGCAGAGCACCATCTGGGTGCTGGGCGACCTGATCTCCACCAATGCCGAGAACTTCAACCATGTGCCCGGGGGCAGCAACGTCCTGTACATGGACGGCCACTGCGAGTTCCTGCGGTACCCGAGCGTCAAGGCCCCGGTCACCAAGAGCTTCGCCCTGACGGCCTCCGGCCTCTCCTGAGACCGGACAAAACGCGGGCGCGCTCCTTTGGGGCGCGCCCGTTTCTTTTCGAGCGCCTTGGGATTGAGAAGAGGCTCTTTCAAGGGGGTGCCGGTGCGGAGGCTGAGGTGGCACGGGCTTCCAGCCCGTGTTTCTTGGGCTGTATTCATGACCCGGAACACGGGCTGGAAGCCCGTGCCACCTCGGTGCGCGTTCCCGGCATCTCTCTTCAGGTGCCGTCGCTCACCCTTGAGACACTCTGACCGCAGCGTCGGCGGCTCACTTCGCCTCGGCGTAGGTATCCTTCAGGACGTGGTCGAAGTAGAGGTTGTTCTTCGGGCCGAACCAGCCGACCATCCAGCGGCTGTTGCGCTCGCCGTAGACGTTCTCCTCGGGGGCCCACTCCCAGCGCTCGCTGGTGATGTGGCCGTCGCACCAGACGACGTTGATCCGCCCGTAGTGGCGGAAGTGCATGGTGGGGGACATGTAGCCCGCGTCGGGGTCGCCGCGCGGGTTTTCGGGGGAAACCGCCAGCGGCGGCTCCAGAAATCCGTACTCCACAATCCGCCCGTTGAGCGGGATGCCGGCGTCGGCGAACATCACCGTCTGCGCCGGGTTTTTGATGTCCCCGTCCCGCATGCCCAGGCGGCACGCCGCCACGGGGTCGTCGTCCATGCTCAGGCGGGACCCGACATAGGCCATGTTGTACCCGTAGCCGCCCGTGCCGCCCTCGAAGGCGTCCGCGCTGTCGCCGAACTTGGTGAACTCGAAGAACTCGGGGCACTCCTTCACACGGCCGTCGGGCAGGTACTCGAAGAGCGGCCCCTGCTTGAAGTCAAAGGCGGTCTCGGGGTTGGGGGTCTCGCGTTTTCCGTGCCAGCGCAGGCGGCCGCCGAAGTGGTCGGGGTCGCCCCCGGGCAGCAGGAAGTCGTACATGTCCGCCGCGGCGGGCACATAGTGCCCCTTGTGCTCCGAGGCGTACATGGTGTTTGCCAGGTAGAGCTGGCGCAGGTTGTTCACGCACTGCACCGACCGCCC
Organism: Candidatus Hydrogenedentota bacterium; assembly: GCA_012730045.1. Taxonomy (NCBI): domain Bacteria; kingdom Pseudomonadati; phylum Candidatus Hydrogenedentota; species Candidatus Hydrogenedentota bacterium. Next base: position 11,107 of record JAAYBR010000052.1, read on the forward strand.
CTGCGCGCGGGCGCGGGACAGCGCGGGCAGCAGGATGGCCGCCAGCACGCTGATGATGGCGATGACCACCAGCAGTTCGATGAGCGTGAACCCCGCGCGCGCGCGGCGCGTACGCCGGCCCCCAAGCCGGCAAAGCCCCGCCGCCGCAAGCGCCACCGCCGCGGCCAGTGCGCCGGGGGCGGGCATCTGGACGACCTCCAGCGAGAGGAGCACCTCCGCCAGCAGCTCCGTCTCGTCGGGGTCCGCGTACACGGCCACGCGCAGGGGCGCCGGGTCGCCCGACTTGTCGGAAAACGCCCGGACGGAGAAGAAGACACGCCCCCCCGCCACCGCCGCCTGATGTCCGTACTCTGCGGGCGATGCGTCCGGCGGGAAGGAAACCACGCCGCCGTCGGCCCGCAACGTCACGGTCCGCCCGCTTTCCAGGGGGTTCCCAAAGGCGTCCTGGATCTCCTCCGTGCCGAAGTCCACCGGGCCGGGTGCCGTGGGCCGCGCGGTGAGGGTGTGCAGGGTCACGGGGCCGGCGGCCGGTCCCGCGCCGATCTCCAACGTCATCCCGCCGCGCACGAGACCGTCCAGCGACACGGCGGCCACCCGCGCAGCCCCGGCGACGGGCCCGCAGGACAACGAAAAGGCCAGGGACCCGGCGGAAGCGCCCACCTGCACACCGGGGGTGCCCGCGTCGGCGTCCGGAGACGTCACGGTCCCCAGGGTGGTTGAGACGGTGAACAGCGTGCCGTCGGGGGCGGGCTGGAGGTCGGGCATGAGCACCGGGCCGCCCTGCACAACGACGGCGGAGCCCGGGTTGCCCGCTGTGCCGCGCGCGGGCGTGGCCGCAAGCGGCACCGGGGGCGCGCCGGAATCCATGTCGCCAGCCCCGGGGACGGATGCCAGCAGGAAAAAGCCCGGCCTCGCGCAGCGGAACGTGAGCCGGTTGTCAGCCGTCTCGCGGGCGGTAACGGTGATCCCGTCGGCGCTGTACCCGCCGTCCTGACGGAAGGGCTGGAGAAGCGCCTCGTCGAGGCCCACGATTTCCGCCGAAGTGTAGGACACCGTGAACTCCGCCTCCGCCGTCTGCGCCGCCACGAAGTCGGGAATGGAGCTGTCAAACCGCCGCACCGCGCCGCTCTTGACCAGGCCGCCGGCGGGGGCCGCGGGATCGGGGTCCGCGACGGACACGATGTCCACGGTGCAGTTGCGTTCGCGGGAGCCGGTCCGCGCGCCGAAGGAATACAGGGCCAGGCGGTTGCCGTCGGCGTCCTCCGCCGCGCCGAGCAGGGTTCCGGCGGGGCTGCCGCCGTCCTCCGGGGGAATCTCCAGCGCGAGCACCGTGCTCTCTGGGCGGCCGGGGTCCGTCCCCGCCACCCGCGTCTCATACTCGTCCAGAATGCCGTCGCCGTCCGTGTCCACGTCCGGGGCCACATCGGCCGCGGCGTCTATCTCGGGCGTGATGCGGCCCAGCGTGCCGTCCGTCGCGCTGAGGAAGGCGGAAACGCGCAGGAAATGGAACCGGTCCACGCCCGCGGGGTTTCCGGCCCCGTCCGAGGGCACGGCCCAGGCGATGTCAAAGGCGTCGCCGCCGCCGCTGCGCGGGCTCAGACCGGCCGCATGCGGGTCGTCCGGGCGCACATGGTTGTCGAGATGTTTCGCCTGGGTGGGGGAGAGGTCGGCGTAGCCCCAGTCCCGTTCCGTGCCGTCGGTGTTCGGGTTGAGCACATTCCCCGCGAGGGCGGGGGAGGGGTTGGGGATACCCCCGGGCAGGACGGACGCCCCGTACCCCCGGGAACCGGGAAGGACATACCACGGGTCGTCCGGGAGGCCGTTTCCGTTCACGTCCTCGCTGATCTCCACGAGGCCCGGCTCCGCCCAGCGGCGCAGGGGATTGCCGCCGACCCAGGCGCTGTTGCCGTAGACGATGAAATCCATGCCGAAGGGGTTCAGGGGATCGTCGGTGACGGGGGTGCTGAACTTTAGCAGCAGGTAACTGCCCGGTGAGGCGCCGGGAACGCCGACGGAATGGAGGCTGCTGTTGTTGGGTGCCAGGGTGCCGCCCCCCACGGGCTCGCCGAGGGTTTTCTCCGGCGTGTCAAACCCCGTGTTGGGCTGGATCGCGTTGTAAGACACCACGGCGTCCGCCCAGGGGTCTTCGGCGGCCGCAAGTGCCGGAACGGACAGCGCGGCCAGGAGAAGGCGGATCGCCGCGCGTCCGCGATGTTGGTGCCTTTGGAACACCCGACAGATCATCGTCTTTCCCTCGAAAGCGCAGACCGGCGGGTCACGGGGACACGCCGCCGCCGTCTGTCGGCAGGTCTTCGGGCTTGCAGGCGCGGCCGGTGTGGCCTCCTACTTGGCGCCGCTTCCCAGTCCCCATACGGCGGGGGCCAGTGCTTTCTCACGCGCCGTTCGTTCCTGTTTACCGCTGCGGGGCAGCCCCGGAATCGCACCGGGTTCCCTCTTCGCGTCCGCGGGCAAATGCCCGCGCACGAACCGACGGGACTATCCTAGCAGAAGCCGCCGGGGTTGTCAAAACCCCTGGTGGAGGGGGCGTGTCCGCAGAGGGCGCGGATGCGCGCAGATTGGGGAGTGCCCCGCGTTGTTGGAAATAGGGCTGCATCCCGAATCGCCGGATAAGGAATGGCCGTTGATTCATCTGAGAGAAAACGGGTCTTGCAAATACATGCGGGATGGATCCGGGGTGGCGAACACACCCGTTCACCTGCGGAATGCGGAAGAATTGGGGCGTTCTGCCACGAGTTTGCTTCACTTCGTTCGCAATGACGCGGAAAAGCACGTCATTGCGAACGAAGTGAAGCAAACTCGTGCCCGCCACGGCTCCGGCCCGCGCCCGTCTTATCCGGCGACCAGGCTGCATGCACCCGGCGATAGGGCTGGGACGGATTGTGATAGACTTTTGGTGTGGGAAGAGTCCGGACAAAACGCAATGTGCGATGTGGTTGACATTGTTGCCTTCACCATGGAGACCGTGCAGCTCGCGCGGGACAGGGTGGCATCATCCTGGATCAGGTGGGTGGTCTACGCGGGGGTTGCGGCGGTGGTCGTCTTGGCCGCCGCGGAACTCTGGGGATGGCTTTAGCCGGTTGTCAATCCGCGGCGGGAGGGAATCAGAATGAGACAGCGGAATAACGGACGGGCGGTATGGTGTGTGGGGGCTGTTGTTGTCCTCCTGGCGACGGTGGCCGCAGGCGAGGCCGCCACCGGAGGCTGGAAGGCGAAGCTGCTCAAGGTGACGGACAAATACTATTTTGGCGAAAAGCCGAAAGCGCCGGCGGGGCCGAAGCTGCCCTGCCACGATTCTCCTCCCAAGCCCCAATTGGAAGACGTGGTGGATATGGAGGACTGGATTACCTTCTTGTCGAGAACCCAGCCCTTTCCCGACGAGGAGCTCACCTACGACTCGCTGGCGGCCCGCATTCTCCCCGAGTACGGAAGTCTTACCGCATTCCTGGCGTCGCTTATGGTCGAAGTGGAAAACGAGGGCACTTCCAAGCAGCTAAGCACGCGCGCGCATGCGCTGATCACCTTGTATGAGAAGCTTCCAGACGCCCCGGAGCACAAGGAGGATGACGCCATCCTTCTCGTGACGCTGTTCAGAATCTATGACCGGCGTGTGCGGATGGATTCGTCATTTCTTGCCGTTGGCTTCTATAACTTCTACAACCGGATTTACGCGGCCATGGAGACAAAGCGCTTTCCCGCGGGCATGAGCGAGGAAGACTTGCGCGTGATCAAGGCAGCCTTGGAGGGGATTGACGAGCGGGCTTATTGGCGTCAAATCGTGGATTTTCGCGCGGAGGAGTATGAACGCTCCATGGACCTCGCGAAACAGGGGCGCTACGAGGAGATCCCCGTGGACTTCCGTTCCCCGCAACCGAGGTCGTGGTACGCTGCACCTGTCCGCTTCTACGAGGGCTGGCGGACGGTCCGGATATTCAACCAAATGAAAGATGCTTACGGGAACAGCTACGCGGACTTCGTGGAAAGGAAAGGTTTTCCACACTGGGAAGATACAAAGCGATGGCTTCCTGCAACCGTGTTGTCATGTTTCCTGCTGTACCGTGACCTCCTGGCGCGGTCTGAGTCTCTGAATAATGTGCTTCTTGCAGCAATGGACGCCGAACTGGCACTGCGTGCGGGAAAGTCCGTCGAGGAGGCCACCGCACTCGTTGCCGTCTACCAAGATGGCGGCCTTGGAGACCCTGTGCGGCTAAAACAGGACGGGGATAAGAACGTCATCATGTGGCGGTTCACGGACGGATATGGCCGCTACCACGACACAGAAACGTATTCATGGCCTGCGCGGTGAGGTGGTGAGGCCTTTGTCCGATTGAACGCTTCTGCCAGGAAAATGGATACTCGAAAACCGTTTTCCGTCAGGCGGTTCGGCGGAGACTCAAGGTGCCCAGGAGCGCCGCGCTCAGCAGGGTGATGAGCCAGGAACCCAGGCGGTCGGTCCAGGGGAGGGCTTTGGCGTCGCCGTTGCACCCCTGGCAGCCCTGGCACCCGCCGGGCGGCGGGTCGGTGCCGTCCCCTTCGCCCTCGCCTTCCGGGCTTCCGGCGCCGCCGCTGATGACGCGCAGGCGCAGCGCGCCCCCCTCAAATTCAACGCCCCCCTCAAACCCGTCGGGGGCGTTGATGAAGGTGACGCTTGTGAAGGTTCTTGAAACGGCCCCCTGGAACGCAACAAGGTCCAGCAACTGGCCGTCCTCAAGGGGAATTCCGGGGGGCAGTGTGATCACCAGCGCGCCCAGCAACGAGGCGTCGCCGGTCACCAGCAGGGCCGTGCCCGCCCCGGCTTCGACCTCCAGGACGCCCCCGGCGGCCAGGTTCAAGTTTCCGTTGAGCACGGCCGGGCCGGCTTTCTGATTCGCCGCAGCGGGAGCGGGTTGGGCGTCTTTCACGAAGGGGCGCTCGATGGACAGGCTGTTCTCCACGCGAAGACGGCCGGTGACCACCACGGAGCCCGAGGTGACCGCGGCGCCGCCGCCGGCGATTAAGAGCCCCTTCGGCCCGATGATGAGAGCCGTGGCCGCGCCCATTGCAGCGCCGTCGGCCACGCGCACCAGGCCCGGCCCGGCACCCGCGCCGAGGGCAAGGCTGCCGAGACATTCGACCGCGGCGCCGGTGTCCACGTTGAGGGTGCCGCCCGCGGCGGCGTTGTCGCCGCCGATGATTGCCTCATCGCAGGCAAGCCGGGTGGTGGCGTCGAACAGCTCTACGAGGCCGTTGGCCTCGCGGCCCACCTGAAGGAAGCCGGGGGAGGAGATCGAGGGGGGCGGTGAGCCGTCCCCGGCGTCGGTGTCTTTCACGTTAAGGAGCAGCGAGCCGCCTTCGAACAGCCGCAGAACGCCGAAGGCGCCGGGTTCCGCGCCGAGGACGCACGCCCCCGCAAAGACGCCCGCCCCGCGCGCCACAAAATCCCCGGTGCCCTGCTGGCCGACGATCAGGTCGCTCTCGACGGAGGTGGAGTTCAGCGCCCCTTCAGCGGAGTAGGTGCCCGAGCCGGAGGCCCCGCCCCCGAGAAGGAGAGCGCCGTAGGTGTGGTCAGACACGCCGCGGGTGTTGAAGCGCCCCGAGCCCCGCTGGCCCACCAGCAGGAACTGCTTCGCCCTCACGGTGGAGGACTTCCCGTTGCCCGGGGAAAGGTCCGCATCCCCAACGGCGGTTGCCAGGCCAAAGGAGTCCTGCAATGCCCCCAGCACGGCGAACTCTGCGGTCACCCGGCTGTTTCCCAGCATTTCGAGCTGGCCGTCGGCCTTGTTCCCAACGATCAGGGTGAACCCCACCTCCAGCTCGGCGTCTTCCTCGGCGACAAGTCCGGCCAGGGAAAGCGTGGACACAGCGTTTTCATCGGAACTGTCCACGGCCAGGTCTTCGCTGGTGAACCGCCCCCCGCTGGAAATGTTCAGTGCGCCCACGCCTTCCCCCCCGACGTCGGTCCCCTCGGTCACGGTCATGGCGGCGCCGGAGAGGATGTTTAGAGTCCCCAAGCCTCCGGCCAGCTTTCCAAGAGACACGGAGCCCGCGCTCGCAACCACACCGGCGTCCAGTGTGGCGGTGGCCTCACCGGCCCCGCCTATGATGAACTCTTCGGCGACGGTGAGGGCCACAGCAGGCGGCGACGCGGCGCCCGCCTCGCCAAGCACCATGCCCGACTCCGAGCCGTCGAACACCGCCATGGAGAAATCTCCGAGCACATCGAGCGTCGCCGGTCCCTCGGCCAGCAGCAGAGAGTTTCCCGAGCCGCCCAGGGTCGCGTTGCCCACGACCGACAGGGTGGCCTCCGCCCCGCCGCCGGCGAGCGCGATGGCGCCGCTTTCTCCGCCTTCCCGGCCGGTTTCGAGCGCCGTGGTCACGGTCATGGACGCGCCGGGCCGGAGGTTCAGGCTGGCGTCCGATCCGCTGATGAGAGCGCTGTCGGCCTCCACCGACCCGCTGTCCACGGTGAGGGACGCCGCACCGGACACCGCCACGGCGTTTCCGTCCTCCCCGCGCAGGGCGAGGCTCCCCCCCCTGAGAACAGGACCGCCCTGCAGGACGCTGAGGCTGTCCGCGGCGGCGGCCGCATAGGTGATCTCAAACGTGCCGGGGAGGTTCAGCAGGGCATCGTCGCAGCCGTCTCCCGTGTCCCGGGGCGCAGTGGCCGGGCTCCAGTTGTCGTCATCGGAAAACGCGCCGGACACGGGCGCCGCCCACTCGCGCACGCAGCCGGATTCGCCGGTGATGCCCAGGGTCCATGTGGAGGTGTGCGACACCTCTGTCGGGGCGCCGCCGCTGGCGGAAAACGAAACGCCCACCTCAATGGCATACCCGCCGGGCTCAAGAAGGAGCGTGAGCGGGGGAATCGCAGACGGGCAGGCGGCGCCCCCCTCATTGCCGACTTCGTCAACACACAGCAGCGACGCCTCCCGGAAGAGCTCGCCGTCCCTCAGAACCCGGAAGGAGACATCTGTCGCGCCAAATCCTTGCGGTCCGCCGCGCGTGATGGACAAGGCGGCGTCCGCCTCAAACGACAGTGTTTCCGATTGTCCCGCCACTTCCACGTTGAGGAGGAGAAGTGCCTGCGCTTCGGCGCGGGCTATGCCCGAAGGACTCTCCACGGGGGCCTGCGAGGCGCCGGCGCTGCCGGAAAAGGAGCCGGAAACCACCACCCCGCCGGAAGTCTGGGCAAAGGTGATCCCCGCATTGAGCCCCGCGTCGGCGGCGTTTGTGGCGAGTTGTCCGCCCGCAATAGGCACATCGCCGGAGGCCGCCGCCGTTGGGGCGGCATTGAACTCGCCTACGGCGGTCTCGTCGAACACCGTGTCCGTGTCGGTGTTCAGCTCCGACACGTCTGTGGCGCTGGCGCGCGCCTCCGCAACCCTCACCATCGAGGAGATCACCACCCCAGCCGGGGCCGGTGGCAAGAGGAAGAGCACGATTGACAGTGCACCCAGGAAAGGCGCGGAAAACGGTTTCATAATCGGCCCTGTCGGTCAAAGCGTTTCCCGCAGGAACGGAAAACGTCACCCTTTCCCGGCCCGCCTGCAAGCTCCTACGCCGGGGCTGTCTTTCTGGACGGGCCTTTAGCACTATTGGCAACATTTCCCAATAAGAGGGCATTTCCGGTGCAAGGGGAGAAGACCGGGACAGGGGGACACAGAACCGCTCCGGTCAGCCCTTGAGTTCCCGGATGCGGAGGTTGCGCCAGCGGACGCTCATGGGCGTGGTCTTTTTTCCCACGCCGTGGACCTGGAGGCCGATGAAGCCGGACGGGGTCATGCCGTCCTCGAGGTCCGCGCGGAGTTCGCCGTTCAGGTAGGTGCGGATGCGGGTTCCCTTCGCCTCGATGCGGATATGGTTCCATTCGCCGTTCTTCCAGAGGCGTTTCCCCGCGTCGCTGAACGCGGCACCCGCCTGCTTGTCCTCCTTGGTCGGCTGGAGCCAGCCGCGCCGCCCCTCGTCGTAGATGCCGCAGAACCAGTCGCGGTCCTGCCCCTCGTCCTCCAGTTCGCACTGGTACCCGTGCACCCGGCCGTCCTTGTAGTCCGGCAGGCTCTGGCTGCGCACCTGAACCCCGGAGTTTAGGGACGGATGACCGAAGAACTCAACCTCCAGCTCGAAGTTGCCGAAATCGCGCTCCGTGCAAAGGAAGCTGTTGTCCGTGTTGGGGACCGAGGTTCCCACGATCTCCCCGTTCTCCACCTTGAAGAGGGCCTTGCCGCCCTTCTGCGTCCAGCCGGAGATGTCTTTGCCGTTAAACAGGCTCACCCAGCCGTCCTCCTCCGCAGGCACGGAGGTCACAGTCAGGGAAAAAACGGCAACGGCGGCAAGAAGAAGAGGGCGGCGCATGGGGGATTCCTTTCGAAGCTTCTGGAGGGATTGTGGCGGCACACGCACCCGCCATGCAACCCGGCGTCTGTTCTGAACGCTGGATAAGACCGGCGGGGGATGGGGCGTTGGCGGGAACGAGATGGCTTCGCTTCGCTCGCCATGACCACGTAAACACACGTCATCGCGAGCCCCGGACCGCCGTGGGCGGGAATTCTGCCTATGAGGTGAGGGCTGCGGGAGGGCCGGAAAAGTAGACGCGCCATCTTGGCGCGTTCTTGGGGTTTTCGTTGGCCCAAAGAACGCGCCAAGATGGCGCGTCTACTTTGCGGGCGTTCTCGCCGACTTACTTCA
>JAAYBR010000053.1 GCA_012730045.1 Candidatus Hydrogenedentota bacterium
CATGGTAAGTGCGCGATTGTAAGACACTTACGCTTCAACGCTGACGTATAAGCCCCTCTCAGAGGCCACTGACTGTCATCAAAAAATATTTCGCTGTTGGCGGAAAGGGCCTTTGCGATCTCCCAAGCATCAATTGCAGAATCACCCCACCGAGGATACAAGACATCGGAAAAGCCTTGTACAAGCGTAAGCTCAAGATAGCGGATGGCCTCTCTCGAAGGATCGACATCTGTATCGCGATAGAGCAACGTGCGGCTCTCGGCATCGCAGGTCATGCTGGAGTCGTTGGAAGAAGCAATCCGCTTTTGTGCTTTCCCGTTGCTATCCATGCCCTTCTGAGCTTCGTACAAGAGCTGTAAGTCCTCGACCCACTCAACAGGAAATGATTTGTCTGGATGTGTGAACATCATTTCTTTTCTCTTTAATGCTAAGTGAAATCTTTCTAAACTGGGATCGTTTTCGATATACTTCAATGCCAGTCACCAGATCATACCGGAAAATACGCCTTTAGCCACTCGGGAAAGAGTTTTTCGCCGCAACGTCTCAATTGCTTCATAGACGCACGGTTTCTGCGTGCAACACTTACGGTTCCATGAAGATCAGACCCACACACGACGTTAAATCCCATTTGACGGGCGCAAGCGATCACATCACGAGTGCCCTGTTCCAGTCTGTCATAGCCTAGTTCATGTAGGAAGACCTCATCATGCAAGCATAATTCGATGCAATGTCCACCCTGCGCAGCAAATTCCTCAGCAATCCGCTCAAGTGTTTTCCAGGGTGTCTCATTAACAACACCTCGTGCACCTTGTCGCCTTACCTCCCTTAGGGGGTGAGCCAAAACAATCTCGCCCTTGTTTCTACGTGCCAGTTCAAAGGCCCAACTCGGTTCCTCGCTTTCGATCAAGCATACAAATGAGCCCTGCCTAGAGGGCTTCTCGTCGCCCGTAAGGGAATCAATCCGTCGCCCCTTAGCAATACGTATGGACTTAATTAGGTCGGCAGGGCTTTCAGTCGAATTGCGATCGTGGGAAACCATCTCCGCCAATAGGCGAGAGTCACAAAATGTACAGAAGGATCCTAGACGTTCTTTAACGCCAGAAAACGTAGCGTCAAAAGTTGTGCCGGCGAAGTCTTCCTCATAGCATACCCGTGACAGTTCATGGTCCGACCTCCTTAGAGAGTCAAGTGCTGTTTCCATCTCAGCCACTTCACAACCGTCTGGGAAATACAGCAAATAGTCTGGACGGCCCCTAAGCCTCAGTTCGACTCCACGTATGTTAACAAAGCCTCTGTCTATTGCAAGTGTACCTATGGAGTCCCATCCTTCGACGCAATTGTGGTCTGTGATGGCAATTACGTCACCTTCTGAAATTATCTCGCCCACATCGTCCAACGTGACGCGACCGTCGGATAAGCACGTATGCAGATGTAAGTCAACTAGCATGACAGCATTCCCTTTCTAGTCGACTTGGATGTGTGATTTCTTCCCAGGAGAACTCAATCCTTGACATTGGTTGACAATGGCTCTTGCGGTGTTAATTGGACTAAGTGTGGCGGTGTCGATGATAGTCTCTCCCACAAGGCAAGACTTTGTCTTATCACATGCCTTGTGGAGTTTCTTCAGGAGGCCTTCATTCATGACAAGCGCGCGCTCCGTGTTCCGGCGCCGAACTGTTTCGTAGGGCGCATCGAGATAGAACACTTGGACAAAAGTCGGTGCTACCGGCCCCGAATGACTTCGAAAGACATTTTCTACAAAGAACTCAAGGTCACTAGGGATATCAAACACATAGTCCACAATGACATCAAATCCTTCACGAACAAAACTTCGAACCATCAAGGCGGCATGGTAAATCCCAAGCTTCATCTTGTCCTTGCTGGGGCCGCGCAAATCACACTCTTGAAGTTGATCAATGCTGATATGTGCCTTTTTACGCGTCTTCAACATGGCCCGTATTTTCTTTGCAACAGTCGTCTTTCCGACTCCTGGTGCCCCGCGAACCACAATCACGCGTGCCGTCTTTCTTGTACTTACTTTGTCTAAGTTAACTTCTGGCATATGGCTATGCTCCTCTCTATTGCTTTCGCATCAAATTCGCCAATCCATACATGATGAATGTATAGCATATTCATCCCGCAGCTGTCAAGCCCCCCGTTTTTGGTCCAGGTCTTATGAGCGCTGCGGGGGCCGGCACCGCCTCCACGGCGGGGGCGGCCTCCGGCGCGGGGGCCGGCACGGCGTCCGCTGGCTGTGTCAGTGCCATCTGCCCCTGGCGCAGGTGGTCCATGGCGGTGAAGAGCACGCGGGCGGCCTCCTGCGGGGCGTGGAAGCCCGTTGAGTTTTCCGCCTCCACAAAGTCAATGAGGAAGGTGGCGCGGCGCTGGGCCAGGCGGGCCGCCTCCAGCGCGCCCTCGGCCACGCCCCGCTCCTTGGCGGCGGACAGGGCGTCAATCAGCTCCATGAGGGCGCCGAGCGCCTTGTCCTTCATCTCCGCCGTCTTGTCCTGAATGCGCTCCGCCCGCGCGAGCAGCTCGGCCTCCGGGGCCTTGTGGCAGGTCTGGCAGGAGTTGTTGATGTTGAGCAGGGGGCTGCGCACATGGTGGTCGCTGATCTTGAGGCCGCCGACGCGCATGTAGGGCATGTGGCAGTCGGCGCAGGCGACGCCCGCGCGGGCGTGGGTGCCCTCGCTCCACATCTCAAACTCCGGGTGCTGCGTCTTGAGCATGGGCGCGCCGGTCACCTCGTGCGTCCAGTCCTTGAACCCGGTCTCGTCGTAGTAGGCGAGCTCCTGGTCGGCCTTGAGCCCGTTGAACCACGGGTAGACCAGCCGCTTGTCCTCCGTGCGGAAATGGTACTCCACATGGCACTGGCCGCAGACGAAGGAGCGCATTTCCTGGCGCGTGGCCATGGTGTTCGGGTCGTAGTCGTCAATGCCGCGCTCGGCCTTCATCTTGGCCTTGATCCCCTCGAGGAACCCGGGCCGCGTCACGCGCAGCTGCATGGTGTCCGGGTCGTGGCAGTCAATGCAGGCCACGGGGTGCTCGACCAGCGTGCGCGCCTCGGCGTAGGGCATGGCGCACATCTTGGCGAAGCCCTCCATGAGGTCGCCGTTCCCCAGCTTCTTGTAGGGCACATAGACCGATCCGTGGCAGTGGATGCAGTTGCCGAACTGCGGTTTCTTGTGCCGCTCGGTGTACGTCTGGTCGTCGAGCATGTAGGCGTGGCCGCGCTCCTCGCGGAAGTCTATGGCGAAGGCGTAGCCCGCCCACATCCGCTTGAGCCGCGGGTCCAGCTCGATCTTCGACTGCGTCACCACCGTGCGCGGGTCGGCCGCCGTCGGGTTGTGCGGCAGCGCCTCGCTGCCCCCGTGGCGCGTGCGCTCCATGTCCGCCGTCTTCCGGTACTGGTCGTACTGCATGGGGAAGTTCTTTCCCCACTCCGCCGGGTCCACGGTCTCGTCCGTCACCTGCACGACCCGCATGAAGGGGTTGCGCGCCTCCTCCTGCCGGTGGAAGATGTTCACCAGCAGCGCCGTCACCGCGAACGCGGCCAGCGCCGCCGCCAGTGCCGCCGCCGTCATCAGCACGCCGATCTTCTTGAGATTCATGATTCCGTCTCCGCGGCCCCGGGCCGCTATTCCATGTGGCCGACCTCGCTGTGGCACCGGATGCAGTCCAGCGCCTGGGGGCCGTGTCCGAACGCGTCAATCTCCCGCACCATCGGGGCATGGCAGTCCCGGCAGGCCTGCTCCGTCACGGCGCGGTTTCTCTTTTTGATCAGGATGTTGTCGGGGAAGTTGCCCGTGGTGAACGCCAGGCTGTGGTTGAAGCCGTTCAGCCCCTTCGTCAGGTACTTTCCGAAGAAGTTGTGGGGCGTGTGGCAGTCGTTGCACACCGCCACCGCGTGGTGGCTTCCCTTCTGCCAGGCGTCCAGGTGCGCCCGCATCACATGGCAGTTGGCGCAGACCGCGGGATCATTGGACACATAGGAGAATCCCTTCGCATACACGAAGGTGAACCCGCCCACGCCCAGCCCCAGCCCCCCAAACAGGGCCACGAGACAGGCCGGTACAATAACCCACTTTCCCATGTATCACTCCGATGTAGTCTGCCTTGACGCGCGCATGTTAGCACAAACTGCCAATAGTGTCAAGGGCTGGATTCGGGGCGGATCGTCGGATGTGTCAACGAACTGGAGCGGGCGCCGCGGAAAGTCAGGATCAGGTCGGGCGAATGCTCTGAATCGAAGGGGGCCTCGTCGAAGCCGCCCTGGCGCGCCTCCACCGCCAGCCCGGCGGCGCGGGCGGCCTCCTCCAGAAAGGCGCGGGACCAGTGCCGGAGCAGGGCCTCCTCGCGGAGGGTCTCCGTTCCCCACGCGTGTTGGGCGGTGTAGGTGATCTCCAGGCGGGTGCGGCCGTTCTCCGGGGCGAACCGCTTGTCGGCGCGCACGGGCACGCCGTCCACCACGGCCTCCGCCGTGCGCGCGCGGGGTTTTGCGGCGGCGGGCAGGGCGTAGTTGAGCACCTGCACGACGAGCCGCCCCTCCGGCGCAAGGACGGCGGCGGTGTTCTGGAAGAACAGGCGCGCGTCCCCCCCGGCGGGCAGCAGCGACAGGGAGTTGCCCAGGCAGAGGATCAGGTCCCACGGCCCCGGCGGGGGCAGGCGCATGTCGCCGACCCCGTAGACGACCTCCGGGTGGGCGCGCCGCGCGCGGGCCACGGCGACCATTCCGGGGCTGAGGTCCGCGGCCCGGACGGACGCGCCGCGCTCCGCGAGCCACAGGGCGTGGAGGCCCGTGCCGCAGGCGGTGTCCAGCACGCGGCGGCCCCCGGCGCGGCCGAGCGCCCCGAGCAGGAAGGGGCCTTCCCGCTCGAGACGCCCGGGATTCGCGCCGAGGGCGTCATACCATTCCGCGCCGTCTGTGAACGCGCCGTCCACGGATCAGGCGAGCATCGCCGCGAGGTCGGCCTCGGGCGTGGAGATGGGCGTGAGCCCGAACTGCTCCACGAGCACGTTGACCACGTTCGGCCCGAGGAAGGCCGGGACCGTCGGCCCGATGCGCATGTTCTTGATGCCCAGGTGCAGCAGGGTGAGCAGGATGCACACGGCCTTCTGCTCGTACCACGACAGCACCATGGACAGGGGAAGGTCGTTCACGCCGCACCCGAAGGCGTTCGCCAGGGCCACGGCGATCTGGATCGCCGAGTAGGCGTCGTTGCACTGGCCCACGTCGAGCAGCCGCGGGATGCCGCCGATGTCGCCGAAGTCCAGCTTGTTGAACCGGTACTTGCCGCAGGCCAGCGTGAGGATCACGCAGTCGTCCGGCACCGAGGTGGCGAGCTGGGTGTAGTAGTCGCGGCCCGGCTTCGCGCCGTCGCAGCCGCCAATGAGGAAGAAGTGGCGGAGCTTGCCCGCCTTCACGGCCTCGATGACCTTGTCCGCCACGCCCAGCACGGCGTTGCGGGCGAAGCCCGTCATGGCATAGGCCGGTTCGGCGTCCTCGGCGAAGCCCGGCGCGGCCAGAGCGGCCTCGATGACCGGCGTGAAGTCGCGGTCGGCGATGTGGGTCACCCCCGGCCACTGGACCAGGCCGCAGGTGAAAATGCGGCCGAAGTAGCTCTGGCGCGGCTTCTGGATGCAGTTGGTGGTCATGAGGACCGCGCCGGGAAAGGCGTCGAACTCGGCCGCCTGGTCCTGCCACGCGCCGCCGTAGTTGCCCACGAGGTGCGGGTGCTTCTTGAGGCCGGGGTAGGCCAGGCAGGGCAGCATCTCGCCGTGGGTGTACACGTTGATGCCCCTGCCCGCGGTCTGCTCCAGCAGGGCCTCGAGGTCGCGCAGGTCGTGGCCCGACACGGCGATGCACTTGCCCTTCACGGGGGTCACGCGGATTTTCGTGGGCTCCGGGTGGCCGTAGCGGCCCGTGTTCGCCCCGTCCAGCATGCCCATGACCTGGAGGTTCACCTCGCCCACGCGCATGGCCCGGCCCACCAGCGCGCCGATGTCCGACGGCTGGTCCGCCAGGAAGCTCAGCGTCTCGTGGATGAACCCGTACACGGAGTCGTCCTCGACATCGAGCACCCTCGCGTGCTCCGCGTAGGCGGCCATGCCCTTCAGGCCGTACATGATCAGCTCCTGCAGGCCGCCGGCGTCGCTGCCGTACCGCTGGAGCCGCCCCTCGACGCCCACCTTCTCGCCCAGGCGCACCAGTTCGGCGCGGCCGCCCGCAATCTCCATCACCGCCGGCCCCGACAGGGCCTCCGGCGCCGCGCACACGCCCTCGTAGAGGGCCCTGGCCCGGGCGCGCATTTCCGCGCCGCGCAGCACGAGGCGGCACAGGTCGTCCGGGTCGAAGTTCACGTTGGTCACCGTGGTGAAAAGCGCCTCCATCACGAAGACGTCCAGGTCGCGGTCCACCGCGCCCAGCGCCCGCGCGCGGTGCGCGTACTGGGAAATCCCCTTCGCGGTCTCGTTCAGCAGGTCCTGGAGCGCCGCCGTTTCGGGGTCCTTGCCGCACACGCCGTAGGACGTGCACCCCGTGCCCCTGGAAGTCTGCTCGCACTGGTAACAAAACATGCTCATTTCACGTTCTCCCGCCGTTGCCGGCCGTTATCAGTTCCGGACTGCCGCACCATGCGGCCGCCGGTGGTCAAAACTCCCGACGTGATAGTAGGTCCCCGGACACGCCGATCACAACCTCCTCCACGGGAACCGCGCTGCCCGCCTGCGCCCGCGCCTCCAGCACCAGCCGCAGGAGCCCCCCGCAGCAGGGCACCTCCATGCGGGCCACCGTCACGCGCGGGGGCCGCGCGTGGGTGAACAGGTCCCGCAGCTTCTCGACATACCCCGACAGCTCGTCCAGCTTGGGGCAGGCAATGGCCAGCGCCTTTCCGGGAAGCAGGTCGGTGTGGAACGCCCCGCAGGCGAAGGCGGCGCAGTCCGCCGCGATGAGGAGGTCCGCCTCCTGATACTGCGGCGCGAAGGGGCTGATGAGGTGAAGCTGCACCGGCCAGTGCCGCAGGGCCGACGCGGGGGCCGCCCCGGCATGCGCCGGCGGGGCGGACGGGCCGAAGGTCCGGCTCATGCTGCCCGGACAGCCGCCGCCGTGCCCCCCCGAGGGGCACCCGGACGCCGCAGGAACAGCAGCGGACGCTCCGGCGCCCGCCGCGGCCGGAACCTGGGCGGCCCCAGCCGCGGCGAGCACCGCTGCCTCGTCAAACGCGTCCGCTTCCCGTTGTTCTATGGTCAGGGCGCCGGTCGGGCAGTCCCCGATGCAGGCGCCCAGCCCGTCGCAAAAACTCTCCCGCACCAGCTTCGCCTTGCCGTTCACCAGCACGAGGGCCCCCTCGGCGCAGCCTGTGATGCAGTTGCCGCAGCCGTTGCACTTCGCCTCGTCTATCCGGATGATGCTGCGCATTGCCATGTCCTGTCTCCTGTCGTTCGGCGTTCCCCGCCGTGCATGGACAGAGTATGCCCCCTTTCCCGGGGGAACGCCTTGACTTGGGTCAAGGGTTCGGAAAATCGTGGACGATATGGACGGAATGGACAAAATGGACGATATTGACAGGAGAAACGACCTGTCGAAGGGCTCTGACTATCCTGTCCGTCCCGTCCATGTTGTCCATTCCGTCCATATCGTCCATTCACG
>JAAYBR010000054.1 GCA_012730045.1 Candidatus Hydrogenedentota bacterium
AGAGCGAAGCGGCGACACCGCTTTGCCCGGGGAGGATCCATGCCGCACCCCTCACGGCAGCTCTTTCCCGGGAACTAAAGCGGCGTCGTTGCCGCCGCACTCCAAAAGGAGACGCCGCGCGCCCCTCTCGTCTCGCCACGGCTTCGGCTCCCTCCATCGCCCAAACCGCGCGCCCCCTGGGCTCGCCAAGCTCCAGCTTGGCCTCTTGGGTTCTTCCGCGCGGGCTTGGTCGCCCCGTGTTTCCCCGAAAGCCAAGTGGAAGCTTGGCGATCCCAGGGGCGCGGCCTCTCCAGCGAACCCGGTACTTTCTTAGCAGCAGCGCGAAGCCATCTCGTGCCCGCCGTGGCCTGGCTTTACCCGTCAGGGCGAGCGAAGCGCGGCTCTCTCGTGCCCGCCGACGCCCTGCCGACAAGAGATTGCCGCGGCGGCCCGGGGCGGCCGCCTCGCAACGACGGTTGGCCGTCGCGCTTGCTACCTGAGCTCACGTCGTGCGCGGCAAGGCGTGACGCGGCGCGCGGCGATGTGGAATAATGCGGGACCGGCGGCCGCTACGGGCCGCCTTCCCGCACACCCGGAGCCCCGCCATGAGATTCCCCCTTGCCGCCGCCGCCCTTGTACTTGCCGCCGTTCTCGCCGCCCCGGCGGCACCCGCGCTGGACCGCGCGGCGTTCACCCCCGTCTTCCGCGCCGCGGGGGATCCGGTGCAGCCCGCCTGCGCGCTGCTGAACCCGGAGGGGTGCCCGGTCACCGAGGCCGCCGGGACCGCTGTCCGCCGGGGCCCGGAAAGCGCCGACCCCTATGTGTTCGCCGAGTGGCGGTTCCGCCTGGCCCCGCCCGCCACGGGCGCCGACCGCCGGTTCACCCTGTGCATCGTCCACCCCGACACGGGTGCCGGGGTCATTCAGCCGCGCCTGCTGTCAGACACCTCCTTCAACGGAACCTATGCGGGCCCCGCGAAATCCGCGGCGTTCACCTGCGTGAACACGGGCCAGCCCCGCGAGGCGTGGTTCGAGTTTGTCCTGCCGGAGACCCCGTGGCCCGACGACACCGCCCTCCCCTCCCTGACCGTCACAGGCCTGCCCTTCCTGACGGAACTGCGCGTCGGCCCGCCGCTGGCGGACGCCGACTGGGCGGAGATCCGCGCGGGCCTGCCGGTGAATGTGAAGCCCATGGTCGCGCTGTCGCGGCCCATGGAGCTGACCACCACGGCGGGCATCGCCGTGACGGACCAGAGCGCGGCCACGCTGCCGGGCACGCTGGAGCAGCTCGCGGAATACGCGCCCCTGGCGAAGGCGCTGGGCTTCACGTCCATCGAGACCTATGTCCTCTGGCGGACCGTGGAGCCCGGGGCGGAGGGGCGCTTCGACTTCAGCTATTACGACGCCATCGTGGACTCCCTCACCCGCCACGGGCTGAAATGGTTCCCCCTGCTTGTCGTCGGGTCGGCGTATTCCCTGCCCGACTGGTTCGCGGAGAGCCCCGAAAACGTCGGCTTCGTCTGCCTGGAGCACGGCCTGTCCAACCCCATCCAGAGCATCTGGAGCCCCCACCACCGGCGGCATGTGGAGCGGGTGCTGGGCGCGCTCGGCGCGCACTACGACGGCAGGGGCGTGCTGGAGGCGGTGCGGCTGGGGCCGAGCGGGAACTTCGGCGAGTCGCAGTACCCCGCCGGGGGCAACTGGGGCCTGCGGGGCCAGGCCATGCACATCCACATCGGCTGGTGGGCCGGGGACGAACACGCCCGCACGGACTTCCGCCGCTGGCTCCGGGAGAAGTACGGCGACATCGCCGCGCTGAACGCCGCCTGGAACGGCGCAAAACACGCGGATTTCGACAGCGTCACCGCCGAACTGCCCCAGGTCATGGCGTCGCGCCGGGAGCGGCTCGACTTCACGGCGTGGTACACCGACTCCATGTCCGACTGGTGCGATTGGTGGGCCCGCGAGACGCGCAAACATTTCCCGAACACCCCCCTGTACCAGTCGGCGGGCGGGTGGGGCTTCCGCGAGACGGGCACGGACTATGCCGCCCAGACGAAGAGCATGGCGCCCCTCGGCGGCGGCGTGCGCCTGACCAACGAGACGGACAGCTTCGAGCAGGACTTCTACGCGACGCGCATGGCCATGAGCGCCGCCCGCCTCTGCGGCGCGCGCATCGGGTCGGAGCCCGCCAGCTCCCACACCGCCCGCGGCGTCACGGGGCGCCTCTTCAACCTCCTCTCCGTGAACGGCGACCACTTCTTCACCTATCAGGGCAACATCATGAACCAGCCCCCGGCCATCACGGCGTGGCTGGAGACGCTGCCCGTCCTGGACACGCGCCGCCCGCCCCTGATTGAGGTCGCCGTGTACTACCCCGAGACGATGAACCAGCTCGAGGACGCCGCGTTCCGCCACCTCCACGCCTGGGGCTTCAACCCCCGCGCCCGGGAAATCCGCCGGGTGGTGGACGTGGACTACCTCGACGAGCACCTCATCCGCGACGGGCATCTCGACAAGTACAGGGCGCTGGTTTTCGTGTGGGCCGGCGTCATCGAAAAGGACGTGCAGGAGAAGGTGGACGCCTGGATGCGCGCGGGCGGCGCGGTCTTCTACCCCTCCTTCCCGCGCGGCGACCTGGAAACCGTCGAGGGCGACCGCGCCACCGCCCGGCGCTGGGCCCGCGGCGACACCGGCGCCGGGGCCTTCCTCCGGTTCAAGGGCGACATGGAGCCGCCGTCGCTCTACGCCGACTTCGTGCGGGAGAAGTTGCTGGCGCAGGAAAGCCTCCACCCCTGGACCCGCGCCGCCGTCGCCGCCGACCGCCCCGAGCACACCTTCCTTACCGTGCAGGACGACGGGCACCTGCTCGTCCTGAACTACGCCGACAAAACATCCCGCGTCACCCTCCCCGACGGCACCCCCATGGACACCCCCCCGTTCCGCATCACCCGCTCGGCCCTCCCCGGGGCGGGGAAATAGCGGCGTACTCTCCGGAGCCGGTCACACAGAACGCCGAAAACGAAAAGCGGGCGGGAACGAACCCGCCTTTCCCCCCCGGGGGCATCCCGTCCGCCCGGCTTCTCCGCGTGATCACGGTCCCCGCGTTCAGTGGGGGGGCTGCGGTCCCGCGTCCGGCGGCAGTCCGAGGGCTTCCGTCAACTCGGCGGGCAGCGGCCTCTGGGGGGGGAGAATACGGGTGCATGGGGTTTTCTTATGCCCAATACCAGGCGCAGATTCAAGATTGAGGCGCGACGGCATGTTCTTGGAAGGCCTCCATGGGGGGGGCAGCCGGGGGCCTTGTCATGGTCTGTTGTTGAGTTCATCAGCGGCGTGTCCTTCCCGGCACCGTTGCAGAGCCCCTCCCCCGATGGTCCGCCGGCCCCTCTGCGGACCGTCTCCGCGTCTCAACGGAACCCCCCGAAGTTGACCCAAGACGCTGAATATGATACCCTTTCACGTGCTCTGCCCGCGGGCTGAACGGGGGCGGGGCGCTCGATTCTTGCTGGTTTTTGGTCCGGCCTCCCCGGTGGCCGGGTCCTGCGCAACGGGAGGCCGGCGAACCCGGTCAGGTCCGAGAGGAAGCAGCCGCAGTTGGCTCTCTCCGTGTGATGCAGGCCGCCCGGTTTTCCGGCGGGGGCCGCGACCTTAAACCGGCGGGCGGCGGGAGGTTGCATGGCGGATTCCAACTACACGGTGCTGGCGCGCAAGTGGCGGCCGCAGTCCTTCGACGATGTCGTGGGGCAGGAGCACATCACCCGGACGCTGAAGAACGCCATCGCCTCGGGCCGCATCCACCACGCCTTCCTATTCCTGGGCTCGCGGGGCATCGGCAAGACGACGACGGCGCGCATCCTCGCGAAGGCGCTGAACTGCCAGCAGTCTGACACCCCCACCGTCTCCCCCTGCGGCGTCTGCGACAACTGCGTCTCCATCGCCCAGGGCAGCAACATTGACGTGATCGAGATTGACGGCGCGTCGAACAACACGGTGGACAACGTGCGGGACATCCGGGACAACGTGCGGATGGTCCCGTCGAGCGGGCGGTACAAGGTGTACATCATTGACGAGGTGCACCAGCTCTCGACCAGCGCGTTCAACGCCCTGCTGAAAACGCTGGAGGAGCCGCCGGCGCACGCGGTGTTCATCCTGGCGACGACGGAGGCTCACAAGATCCCCGCGACCATCGTGTCGCGGTGCCAGCGCTACGACTTCCGCCGGGTGCCCATGGCGGGCATCGCGGAGCTGCTGCGCAACATCCTGGCAAAGGAGGGCCGCACGGCCTCGGACGAGGCGCTCTTCGCCATCGCGCGGGCGGCCGAGGGCGGTGTGCGCGACTCCGAGGGCATCCTCGACGAATTGATGACCTACTGCGACGGCGAGATCACGTTCAAGGACGTGTTCGACGTGCTGGGGCTGGTGGACTGGCGGGTCATGCACACCCTGTGCGACGCCCTGCTGGCGGGTGACGTGGCCCGCCAGATGACGGTGGTGGAGGAGGTGATCACGGCGGGCAAGGACCTGTCGCAGTTCGTGGAGGAGCTGCTGCGCTACTTCCGCAACCTGCTCGTGTGCAAGTCGTCCAAGGACACGGAAATCCTCCGCCTGCCGGAGGACGAGACGGCGGAGCTGGCGCGCCGGGCGGCGCGCTTCCCGCTGGTGAAGCTGCTGAACATCGTGGAGCAGTTCGCCGCGCTCACCAACGGCTTTGACTCGCAGATCGCCCAGCGCACCGCGCTGGAGGCCCTGCTCATCCGCCTGTCCCGCGTGGACACGGATGTGTCCCTCGACACGGTCATGGAGAAGCTGCTCCTGCTGGGGGCCGGGGGCGTGGTCCCCGCAGTGGCGGCCCCGCCCGCGGAGGGGGGCGCCCCGCCAAACCCTCCTGAGGTCGGCCCGGCGCAGACGCCGCAGCCGGTGCCGACAACGGGGCTTTTGGGCGGCGTCGAAGCTTCGCCGGTTGCCGCGCCTCCCCCCGCACCGCGACCCGTTCCCACAGACGCGCCGATGGCGGCCGCCGTGCCCGCGCCGCAGCCGGTGGTGGACAAGGAGGCCCTCAAGGCCCGCCTCATCGCGAAAAACCCCGGGCTGGACGCCGTGTTCGACGTGTTTCGGGGAAAGGTGGCGGAAGTCCGCCCCGCGCGCGGGGAATCCGCCGCAGAGGAATCCGGCGGCGCCGGATACCCTGGGACGGTCTCTGCCGACATCCCCGTGGACGACACTGAAGATGCGGCGGACACGGAGCTGGACTGACCGGCTACTTCTTGAACAACCGCGCGAAAAGGCCGCCCTTCTTCCCCTTCGCCTCTTCGCCGGAGACCGTATCCCCCGAAGAGGGGTCCGACGGCGGCACGGGCGGCACGGGTCCGCCCGCTCCCAGGACCGGGGAGACATGGGGCTTCGGCGTGTCCCGGCTGTCGAGGTCAGAAACCAGATCCACCAGCGGAAGATCACCGTCCTCCATGGTCTTCTGGATGCGCGCCTTGATTACGGCCCCCTTGGGCTCGTCGAACTCGGTGACGAGGCGGTCGCACAGTTCCAGCGCCTCCTCGAACCGGCCGGTCATCTCCAGGCACACGGCCATCGGATAGAGCACCCCCTTGACATTGGGGCGCTCCCGGTCAATGTCCGTCAGGATGGACAGACCCTCGCCGTACTTGCCGACCTTGACCAGATGAATGGCCTGCTTGTAAAGAACATTCAGCTCGCTTTTGTCCACGGGGTGAGTACCTTTCTCGTTCCCTTCACGTCCGCCGACAGTATACAGTATTCTCAGATTATTGTAAAATCGCGGAGTGGGCCGTTCCGGCAACAGCACCCCCCGCGCGGACTCAGGGGGCGGCGGCTGCGTCGAGGGGGTCTTCGGGGGCCTCATGGCCGTCCGGGTGGTCGCCGTGCGCGTGCGTGGGCTTCAGGTGCGCGGTGATGTGGGTTTGCCCCTGGGGGAAGAGGGCGCGCAGGTCGTCCTCCAGCCGCGTGACATGCCAGACGGCCGTCTTGCCGGCGAGCATGAGCGCCGTGACCGCCAGACTTGCGGCCATGGCGGCGCTCTTAACGTCCCGGCGTTTCATTTTTCCGTTGCCGCGGCCTCTGGCAGGCCGCCGCCGAGGGCGCGCTCCAGGTCGGTGAGGGCGACGGCGTAGTCGCGCAGGGCCTTCGCGAGGCCGGTGCGCGCGGTGGTGAGGGCGAGCTCCGCGTCCAGGGTCTCCGCCTGGATGCCCGCACCCTCCTGGAAGCGCAGTTCGGCCAGTTCGAGCCCCTCCGCGCCCAGATTGGCGGCGGCCTTCTCGCGCTTGATCTTGGCGACGGCCTCCAGGGCGCGGGCGTGTGCCTGGCGCACGTCCGTCTCGACGAGGCGGGCCACCCCGCTGCGCTGAAGCTCCAGCTGGCGCGCCTGGGACTCCGCCTCGCGCAACTCGTGCTTCCGCTTGCCGCCGGGCCAGAACTCCCATTCCGCACCCAGGCCCAGAGTGAACCCGTCGGGCATGAGCTTTCCGCCGCCGTCCACCTGCTGGTACTTCGCCGTCGCCGCCGCCTTCGGGTAATACGCGCCTCTCTTCACCAGCACGTTCTGGCGGGCCGCCTCAATGCCCTTGTCCAGGGCGGCGAGCTCGGGCCGTCCGGCCAGCGCCCGGGCCACCAGCGCCTCCACCGGGGTGTCGAGGGGATCCCAGGGGATCTCGCCGGTGACCGTCACGGCGCGGGAATCCTCCAGAAACAGGACGCGGCGCAGGTTCACAAAGGCGAGCTGCTCCGCCGTGCGCGCGGACTCGGCGTCGGCCTCGCGCGCCTTCAGCTCGGTTTCGGCGCGGAGCACCTCGAACTCGCTGGCAACCCCCTGGTCCAGGCGGTTGCGGGCGTCCTGGAGATGGCGCCGGAACGCTCCCACGCTCTCCCCCGCCACGCGGACCATTGCCTGCGCCAGCATGGCGTCATAGCAGGCCGTGCGCGCCTCGGCGGCGAGGGCGATGCGCTCGGCCTCGGCCTTCCACTCCTCCGACTGCGCGAGGAACTCGGAGGCCCGGATGCCCGCGCGGATCTGTCCGCCCGAAAACAGCACCTGCTCCACGGCTACCTGGGTGGTGAAAGTGCCCTTCTTCGCCTCGAACCCGTCCACCTGAAAGAGCAGTTTGGCCAGTTGCGACCCATAGATTTCCGTTTCCAGTCCGGAGACATAGGAGTACCCCGCCGAAGCCGCCACGCGGGGCAGCCGTTGGGCGCGCACGGCGGCGGCGGCCGCCTCGGCCCCGAGCACCTTCTCCTCTGCCAGGGCGGACCGGGGATTTCCGTCCAGGGCGATCTGCGCGCAAAGGTCAGGCGTGACGGCCAGGGGGGCCGCCGCATCCGCGCCCGGCGCATCGGTCCCGCGGTCCGGCAGCGATTCCACGCCCTCCAGCACCTTCGCGCCCCCCTCAAGCAGTGCGGTGCCCCCCTCCTCCCCCGCCGTCGCCGGAAACGCCGCCAGCAGGACCGCCCATGCGGCCACGGCCCCGGTCCACAACGTTCTTTTTTGGATGCTCATGCGTTGGCCCAGCCTTTGGCGCGTTCCAGCGCCTTTTTCCATCCCTGTTTCATCGCGGCGCGTCCCGCGCCGTCCGTCTGCGGCAGAAAGCGCCGGTCCTCGCGCCATTGCCCGCTGATGTCGTCGGGGCCGTCCCAAAAGCCCGCGCCCAGCCCGGCGAGGTAGGCGGCGCCGAGGGCCGTGGTCTCGATGACCCGGGGCCGCGTGAGGGGCGCGCCCAGCACGTCCGCCTGGAACTGCATGAGCAGGTTGTTGGCGCACGCGCCTCCGTCCACCCGCAGCTCGGCCACGGGCGCGCCGGTGTCGGCGGCCATGGCCTCGATCACGTCGGCCGCCTGGAAGGCCACGCCCTCCAGGGCGGCGCGGGCGAGGTGGCCCGCGGTCACGCCGCGCGTGATGCCCGCGAGGACGCCGCGCGCGTAGGGGTCCCAGTGCGGCGCGCCGAGCCCCGCAAAGGCGGGCACCAGATAAACGCCGCCGTTGTCGGGCACGGAGGCCGCCAGGGCCTCCACCTCGGCGGCCGAGCGGATGAGGCCGAGGCCGTCGCGCAGCCACTGCACCACCGCCCCGGCGATGAAGACGCTGCCCTCCAGCGCGTAGGTCGTCTTCCCCTTGAGCCGCCAGGCCACCGTGGTCAGGAGCTGGTTGGACGACGGCACCGGCGCGGCGCCGGTGTTCAGGAGCATGAAGCAGCCCGTGCCGTAGGTGTTCTTGACCATGCCGGGCCGGGTGCAGGCCTGGCCGAAAAGGGCGGCCTGCTGGTCGCCAGCCACGCCGCGCACGGGCACGGCCGCGGAAAGGAGGCCGGGCGCCGTCTCGCCGAAATCGCCGCTGGAGTCGCGCACCTCGGGCAGCATGCTCCGGGGCACGTCCAGCGCGGCGAGCAGCTCGTCGTCCCAGTCGCCGGTGCGGATGTCGTACATGAGGGTGCGCGCCGCGTTGGACGCGTCCGTGGCGTGGACCTTCCCCCCTGTCAGATGCCAGACGAGCCAGGTGTCCACCGTGCCGAAGGCGAGCTGGCCGCGCTCTGCGGCGGCCCGCGCGCCGTCCACGTTGTCCAGTATCCACCGGACCTTGGTGCCGGAGAAATAGGCGTCGAGCACGAGGCCCGTGCGCTCGCGGAAGAGGGGTTCCAGCCCGCGCGCCTTCAGTTCGTCGCAGAAGCCCGCCGTGCGGCGGTCCTGCCAGACGATGGCGTTGCCCAGGGGGCGGCCGGTGGCCTTCTCCCACACCAGCGTGGTCTCGCGCTGGTTCGTGATGCCCAGCGCCGCCACGCGGTTGGGGGAGACGCCGGCCCGGCTCAGGGCCTCGGCGGCCACACCCACCTGCGACGCCCAGAGGTCCTCCGGGCGGTGCTCCACCCAGCCCGGCCGGGGGAAGAGCTGCTCGAACTCGCGCTGCGCCGTGGCCACCGGCGCGCCGGAGGCGTCGAACAGGATGGCCCGGGAACTGGTGGTTCCCTGGTCCAGCGCGAGGACATACTCACTCATGCCCGTCTCCTTCCCGCGGCGCGCCCGCGCGTCATTCGGCCTCCAGCAGCAGGTAGTCCAGCCCGAACATGTGGCGCTTCTCCGCCTTTTTGTTCGCCCCGGTGATCTCCACCTTCAGCTCGTTGCGGCCGGCCTTCAGCGCGGCCCGGCCGAGGATGTGGGGTTTTGGCTTGGCAACGCCGCCGGCGTGGAAGAGATCCATGGGGTCGCCCAGGGGCTTTCCGTTGAGGTGGTACTGGACGATGCCGTAGTCCGGCGCCTTCGTCACGCGGGCGAGAATCTTGTACTTGCCGGCCTTCTCCACGTCGAAGGCCATCGTCAGCGTGTCGCCGGGTTTCCCGTCGCGCCACCAGAGCTGCTGGCCCCTGCTCCACGCGCCGTCCTGATACTCCTTGATGCCGCCGGTCATGGAGACCACCTCGACGGCCTCCCCCTCGATCGCCCCCTCGACGCCGGGGACACCCGGCAGCGCCGGCACCACCAGCAGCGCCGGGTGCACCGGCGGGGTGTTGTCGCCGGCCGTGGCCGGGGCGTACCAGTAGGGCGTCACGGCCTGCGTCACCTTCGTGTCCGCCCAGTGCCACATTTCCAGGTCGAAGCGGAAGGCCTTGGCCCACGGGATGTCGTCCATCACATGGAAGCGGCTGACGCAGGTGTGGCCGTAGTTGCCCGGGCCGTCGCAGCGGGGCTGGTTGTGGTAGGCCTGGGTGAACACCGCGGGGCTGCACCACGCGTAGCTGAAGTAGTCCTCGGTGCCCGTGCCGAAATGGCTGGGGAACGCCTCGCCGTCCACGTAAATCTTCTCGTCGCCCTCGCCCCACCAGTCGGTGACGGGGTTGGCGATGTGCAGCATGACCCCCGCGAAGCGGCCGGGGCCGCCGTCCACGGCCAGGTAATTCCAGTCAATCATGGGCCGGGTCGGCAGGTCGCGCACGGCGCGCCATTTCGCGTGGAAGTACAGGCTGCCCTCCGTCCAGGGACGGGGCCGGACGGTCACGGTCCCCTCCAGGCCGATGTCCGCCGCCGTGTGGTTCGTGAGGGTGAACACGGCCTTCTCCCGGTAGGGCATGACCCACCGGCTGTAGAGCGTGCTGTCGTCCAGCACGCCGGAGGTCACGGAGCGGTAGGGGTTCGCGCCGGGCGCCGTGCCGAAGAAGTCGCCCAGCGGCGCGACGACCATGGCAGGGTTGCCGTCGAAGGCAATCTCCAGCAGGCACCCGCGCAGGGCCGCCTCCAGGTCCACCGCGTCCACCCGCAAGCGGATTTCGCAGACCGCCGCCGGACCCTCCGCCGGGAGGGACTCGTTCACCGTGGTCCCCGCAGGCAGGTCCAGGGAGAACTCCTCCGTCGCCGCATCGTCGGGGAAGGTGACGTTTTCGGGCATGGCCAGCGTGGCGGCCATGGCGCGAATCTGCGGCATCAGCGCCTCGGTCTCCGCGGCGGAGAAGCTGCGCACCGTCGTGCCCGCCGCGTATGTCCGGTAGTTGATGTGGTAATAGATGTCGTCCCCGCTCACCGTCACCTTGCAGTGCTTCGCATAGGGGATGGGCAGCCAGGAGGTCCAGCCCCGGGCCCACTCGCCCGCGATGGGCTCCACAAAGGGCTTCGCCCCGCCGCCGAGCATTGCCTGAAGCGGCATCTCCACCACCGGCTCCGCCGCATTGTCCAGATAGATCCGCACAGTACCCCCCAGATCCGGGTTCGCCGACCACACGCGCACAATCGCGCCCGGCCCCGCCGCATCCATCAGCACGTATTCCTTGCCGAAGGAAGTCTCCTCCTCGCGCAGCACCTGGCGCCGGTCCCCGTTGGCGAACCAGTTGGTGTCGTCCTGGACGGCGAAGTCCGTGGACCGCCGGTCGTAGCTCGAGAACTGCTTCGTGACATAGGCGGGAGAGGGCAGGACGGCGAGCCGCCCCAAGTCGTTCATCTCGGCCAGCAACGACTCCAGCGTCACCGTTTCCTGCGCCGGAACGGCAGGGCACAGTACGGACACAAAAAGCACCAGGCAGACACAGAGGCTCGGACGCATGGACGGTCTCCTTCTCGGGTTAAGAAAAGCACCACCATCTTACCCGAAGGGCCGCAATTCCTCAAACACGCGCGCAGACCGGAGCCTCCACGCCATGGCGGGCAATCCCGCGCAGGCAGGGCGTTCGCGGAAACGGGCTTCGCTGCGCTGCCAAGCACGAGTCTTGCCGGGGCCGCCGCCCTTCCCCAAGAACGCCCGCATAGGAGACGCGTCCTCTTGGCGCGTTCTTTGGGCCAACGAAAACCCCAGGAACGCGGCAAGATGCCGCGTCTACATTTCCGGCCCTCCCGCAGCCCTCACTTCATAGGCACAATCCCCGCCCTCGGCGGTCCGGGGCCCGCCATGAGGCGTTGCAACGGGGCCATGTCGGGAACGGGGCGGTTTCCGTCCGTAACAAGGCGGCGGGGGGAAGCCCCCGCGGCATCACGGGCACGGAGGAGGAACCAGCCCGGTGCGGTACAGGCACCAACTGTAGAGAATGGCAATGATCCAGACAAGGCAGATGAAAACCAGCGGCCCTATGTGTTTCCGCTGTCCGGCGTGGATCATCACACCAATATTGAGCATCTGCATAAGCACGGCTAGAATCATCCCCAGGAGAGGGCGCTCTTCCGCCACGGCAACCGTCAGGGCGGCCGGAAGCAGCATGGAGCCCAGTATCCCGATGAGGGCGGGAAAGAAGGGCGGCTCGTATTTCTCGGCGGGCGTGTGGGTGACGGGCAGGTCGGGGTTCCGGTGCTGGAGCCATTGCAGCGCCTTGCGGACGGACGGATACGCCGGGAGCCCGGCGGCGGAGATTTCCCCCAGAAAGAGCACGCTGTGCAGACGTCCGTCAGGCAGGTCATGCAGGATGACCTCACCGACGCGGCCGATCACCCGCGTGGAACCGGGAAGCACGCCCCGCAGCACGCACTGGTCTTCCGAAAGCTCCAGCGTTTTCCCGAAAAGCTGCCAGCACATCACCGCCGCTGCCACCACCGTCACCACCCCGCAGACAACCGCTGCGGGAAACTGCCCCGTCCAAAGAAAGAACCCGCCCCACGCCAGCGCCAGCACCGGCCAGAAAACGGCATAAAGAAGCCGCACCCCCGACGGAATCACCCGCACCCGCAAGGAGGGCGCGGTGCCTTCCCCGTCCCCGCCATCCCACATCCCATTCGCGATTCTTTTCCCCTCTTCCATCTTTCACCACCCCACAAGAGACTATCGGTATGTAGTCACCTCAAGCCTTCATAGTAATGCGTTATCTGAAGAAAGCATCGTTGAAGATGATGCCTTTACCATCCATATTGTCCACGCCCCAAGGTTGGAGTATTCCTCGCTTGTCAGGCTTTCGCACGGAAACCTGTCCCTCAGGGCCGGCGTCCTTTCGGTACGCTCTGATAAGCGCTTGACAATCGTCCTTGGTGAGCATGGCGTTCTGGACATGAATCTCGACCCGATGCCCGTTCTTCGGAGCAAGCGATGTTTTGCTTGCGACGGTATGCAGAGGAAGGGGGGGGCTCGGTGCCTCCTTACTGCAAGCGCAAAGAAGTAAAAAGAGGGAAACGGGCAGTACCTGTAGCATCTTCATCATATTACCTCGCTCAGTTTGGATCCGCCGTGTCAAACACCTTCGCATCCAGCGATGTTCGCTGCAGAAATGCTCTGTCATTGTTGTACAACCGACGAACAGGATACAAGCATCCTGCGATCTCGTGTTTGCGTCGTGTGCGTTCCCTTCTCCGTGGCTCCGTGGTGAGCCTTCTACTCCCCCGGATAGTGCGTGCGCACGTACTCCTCGACCATTTCGAGGAAGCGCTCCGTCACGCCGACGATGTCGCCGGAGAGGGAGCAGGCCTTCTGGCCGTCCACGAACACGGGGCAGACGGGGGTCTCGCCGTTGCCGGGGAGGCTGATGCCGATGTTGGCGGCTTTGGACTCGCCGGGGCCGTTGACGACGCAGCCCATGACGGCGATCTTCATGCCCTCGACGCCGGGGTGGCGGACGCGCCACTGGGGCATGCGCGCGCGGACGTGGTCCTGCACGCTGCGGGCGAGGCGCTGGAAGGCGTCGCTGGTGGTGCGGCCGCAGCCGGGGCACGCGGTGATGCTGGGGGCGAACTGGCGCAGGCCGAGGGCCTGGAGCAGCTCCTGGGCGGCGTGGACCTCGCCCCGGCGGTCGCCGCCGGGCTCGGGGGTGAGGGAGACGCGGACGGTGTCGCCGATGCCCTCGGCAAGGAGGATGCCCATGGACGCGGCGGACCACACGAGGCCCTTGGCGCCCATGCCGGCCTCGGTGAGCCCGAGGTGCAGGGGCTGGCGGGTCTGCGCGGCGAGGGCGCGGTAGAGGTCCACGAGGTCGGCGGGCCGGCTGGTCTTGCAGGACACCACGATCTGGTCCTCCCGCAGGCCGCAGGCCAGCGCCAGCTCCACGGACTGGAGGGCCGAGAGGACCATGCACTCGTTGTAGACCCCCTCGGAGCTCTTGCCGAGGTCGAGGCGGGTGTTCTCGAGCATCTTCTCCGCCACCAGCTCCGGGTTCAGGGAGCCGATGTTCACGCCGATGCGGACCGGTTTGCCGAGGTCGCGGGCGACGGCGCAGATGGTGGCGAACTGCTCGTCGCGCGCCGCGCCCTTCCCGACGTTTCCGGGGTTGATGCGGTATTTGTCGAGGGCGCGCGCGCACTCGGGGTGCTTCGTGAGCAGGCGGTGGCCGTTGTAGTGGAAGTCGCCGATGACCGGGGCGGCGCAACCCGCCGCGCGCGCGCGGCGCACGATCTCCGGCACGGCGTCGGCGGCCTGGGGCGTGTTGACGGTGATGCGGACCAACTCCGACCCGGCCTCCGCCAGGGCAATCACCTGCGCGGCCGTGCCTCCGGCGTCCTCGGTGTCCGTGTTGGTCATGGACTGCACCACGACGGGCGCGCCGCCGCCGACCGGCACGCCGCCGACCATCACCCGGACCGTGTCCCTGCGGGGCATGAAGGCCATGTCCGTCTCCTGTGTTTTCCGCGCGGAAAGAAAAAGGGGCGCGGACATTCTGTCCGCACCCCGGTCAGGCGTTCAACTTTCGGGCCGCCTACTTGAGGACGCCGCCCGTGTTCGCGCTGGTGACGAGCTGCTGGTAGCGGCGGAGCCAGCCGGTGAGGGCGCGGTCCGGCGGCGGGCCGAGGCGCCTGCGGCGCTCCGCCAGCACGGCGTCGTCCACGCAGAGCGTCATGGTGCGCCCGGGGATGTCAATCTCAATGATGTCGCCCGGCTCGACGAGGGCGATGGGCCCGCCGTCGGCGGCCTCGGGGCTGACATGGCCGATGCACGCGCCGCGCGTGCCGCCGGAGAAGCGCCCGTCGGTGATGAGGCTGACGCTCTTGCCGAGGCCCGCGCCCATGACGGCCGAGGTCGGCGCGAGCATCTCGCGCATGCCGGGGCCGCCCTTGGGGCCCTCGTAGCGGATGACGATGATGTCGCCCGGCTTCACGTCCCCCGCCAGGATGCCCGCCATGGCGGATTCCTCGCTCTCGTAGACCACCGCCGGGCCCTTGTTGTAAAGGACCTCCTTGTCCACGCCCGCCTCCTTGACTACCGCGCCGTCCGGGGCGAGGTTGCCGAAGAGGATGGCCAGGCCGCCGGTCGGGCTGTAGGGGGCGCCCACGGGCTTGATCACGTCCTTGTCGAGGGACCGCTTGTCCGCGATGTTCTCGCCGATGGTCTTCAGCGTGACCGTCGGGCAGTCCGGGTTGAGGATGCCCGGGCGCTCCGACAGCTCGCCGAGAATGGCGGAGATGCCGCCCGCGCGGTCCACGTCGGCCATGTGCCAGTGGTACGACGGCGAGACCTTGCAGATGTTCGGCACGCGGGCGCTGACCTCGTTCAGGCGCTCCAGCGGGTAGGAAACGCCCGCCTCGTGGGCGATGGCGAGCGCGTGTAGCACCGTGTTCGTCGAGCCGCCCATGGCCATGTCCAGCGCGAAGGCGTTGTCCAGCGAGGCCGGCGTGACGATGTCGCGGGGCCGCAGGTCCGCCTTGATGAGGGCCAGGGCCTGCCGCGCCGCCGCGCGCACCAGCTCCATCCGCCGCGGGTCCGTGGCCACGATGGTCCCGTTGCCGGGCAGTGCCATGCCGAGGGCCTCGCAGAGGCAGTTCATGGAGTTGGCGGTGAACATGCCGGAGCACGACCCGACGGACGGGCAGGCCGAGCAC
Source organism: Candidatus Hydrogenedentota bacterium (assembly GCA_012730045.1). Lineage (NCBI taxonomy): Bacteria > Pseudomonadati > Candidatus Hydrogenedentota > Candidatus Hydrogenedentota bacterium. The sequence continues at coordinate 15,204 of JAAYBR010000054.1, forward strand.
TCCATCTGCGCCAGCTCCGCGTCGGAGATTTTCCCCTGCTTGTACGCGCCCACGGCCTCGAAGACCGTGATGAGGTCCGTGTCCTTCCCGTTCATCGGCTTTCCCGTCTCCATCGGGCCGCCGGACACGAAGATCGTGGGGATGTTGCAGCGCATGGCGCCCATGAGCATGCCCGGCACGATTTTGTCGCAGTTCGGGATGCAGATCAGCGCGTCAAAGCGGTGCGCCTTCACCATCGTCTCCACGCAGTCGGCGATCAGCTCGCGCGAGGGCAGGCTGAACTTCATGCCGCCGTGGCCCATGGCGACGCCGTCGCAGACGCCGATGGTGTTGAACTCGAAGGCGATGCCGCCCGCCTCCTCCACGGCCTCCCGCGCGGCCCGGCCCAGGGTGTCCAGATGCGCGTGGCCCGGGATGACCTCCACAAAGCTGTTGCACACGCCGATGAACGGCTTGTCGAAGTCCGAGGGCTTCTTCACCTTGCCCGTGGCGTAGAAAAGCGACCGGTGCGGCGCGCGCTCAAATCCTTTTTTGATTACATCACTCTCCATTGTGCGTTCCTTTCTTCTGTTTCGCGGACACGGCCGCGGCCCGGCACGCCGGCGGCCGGGCAGGCCGGGCCGCGCGGCGGCGGGGAATGGTTCGGAAAAGTATACGCCCCGCGCGGCGGCGTGTCCACTTGGAGACGGCGGGTCATCCGCGGGGGTGCGCCCGCATCCCCGTCATGCTATTCTCATCGTGGAGGGACGGGACGGAACCGGGAATGCGCCATGAAGAGACCGTCTCTCCTATTCATCACGGTTCTCCTGTTCTGGGGCGCGCTTGCCGCCGCGCAGGGACACACTTTTCTCTGGTGGGCCGACGGCTACCGGGGCCGCGCTCCGGAAGGCGGGCGCCTGCTGATGGTGCAGACGAGCCGATACGGCGCGGCCTTTGACGTGGAACGCGCCGCCCTCACCCGGCTGGGCGTTCTTCCCTCCCCCGCTTCCTATGCGGAGGCCGTCGCGCAGCCGAACGACACCGTGCTCGGTCTGGCCCCGGCGTCGCTGCGCCTGTCGGTGGTGCCCGATGGCGTGGAGTATGTCTGCGCGCGCGCCGCGCGGAAGACGGACGACCACGCGAACTATCCGGTGCGTCTGATTGAGGGCGGACGCTTTCTCCAGCGCTTCGACCTTCTCGGGCTGGAGTTTGAGGACGCCAAGGGACGGAGACTTCAGGCCGACGGACGGCTGGAGGTGTGCGCCTGGCCGGAGCGCATGCACCTGACGCTGGAGGTTTCGGGGGAGGACCTCCAGGACGGCGCGGTGCTGCGGATGGAACTCGGCGGCGGGGAGTCCCCCCTGAGGGCGGAACAGGCTGCGGCAGGGACAGGGACACCCGCGCGGGTGACACTGCAATGGCCCGGCCCCGCACCGGAGGCGCCCGGGGCCATTGTCCGCGCGACGGACCCGGCATCCCCCGACAGGCCGCTGCCTGTCCGCCAGGACCCGCTGCTGGGGGCGCTGGTGGTGGACCTGCCCGAACGCAACTGGCCCATGGCGGAGAACCTTGACCGCCTGGACCGCTTCCCCGTCGTCATCGAGAATCCCGGCGGCGCGGAGGCGGTGGTACCGGTGATCTTCGCGCTGGAGGGGTCGTTTCAGGGTATCACGGGCATGTGCCCCATGCTGCGGGACGCCGAAGGCAACCCCTCGGGCATTCCCGTGCAGATTTCCAAGAACTGGCACCGCGACGAGAAGACCCGCCTGCTTTACGAGGGCGCGTGGTTTCACGCGGTGACACAGGTGCCGGTGCCGCCCGGCGGGAAATGGGAGGGCGAGCTTGCCGTCGCCTATGCCCGGTGGGGCGGCGTGCCGGCGGCTTCCCACGCGCAACTCTGCCTCATCGGCTGGGGGGGCAACCAATGGTGGGACCAGGCGGCCATCGGCTCCTTCGGCGAGTCCATCTGCTACGACCCGGAGGTCGGGCTGAACCGCTCCATGATTGACGACGTGCGGCCGCTGATGGTCACGGGGATGGGCGGCGGACAGTGGCAGTGGACGCACAACGTCGGCGGAGGCGATTTTCTCGTCCTTGTTGATGCAAAGGGCAGGAGACAGCACCTGACGCGCGTGCGCACGGCCTACCTCTCCCAGGGGCCCAACCTGACACGGGTGGTGTACGCGGGGGTGTCGCAGGATGGCGACGTCGCCGCGCGGATCGAGGTGTCCACCCCCCGCTGCGACGATGTGAACCGCGCCTATCACCGCATCCGCTACGACGTGCTGAAACCGGTGGCGTTCTCACGGCTCGCCTTCTATCAACTGGGGGCGGACCACTACAATGACCACCAGTTTGCCCGCATCGCGCGGGGAAACGCCGACGGATTGACGGAGGAGTGGGAAACGGAGCGCGGCGGAAAGAAGTACCTGCGCGGCCCGATGCCCGCGCCGGGGGAGTCCCCCTGGATCGCCCTGACCGGCGGTGTCCGCGGGGACCAGTGGAAGGAGGGGGCCTGGGCCGACCGGGGGCTTGTGGTGCGCTGGTGGAAGGCCCGGCTGGGCGGGCAGGAGGTGCCCGGGCCCTTTTTCGCCGTGTACGGCACGGAGAACGGGCCGCACAGCGCGAACGCGGAGCTCGCGCCGCCGCCGGGCCTGGAGCGGCTGGAACCCGGCGACTTCGTGGAGGCGGACCTCGAACTGCTGGTGCCGCCCCAGAGCGCCGCGGACTATTACGGGCCCAACGCCGCCCTGCGCGCGGACCTGGAGGCGAATGGCGGCTCGTGGCGGGTCGTCCACCGTCTCGCCCGCGCCAACGCGCCGGCCATCGAGATGGCACGCGGCACCCTGCTGCGCCGAATGCCGGTGGAGATTGCCGTGGACGCGGCGCAGGGCGCCGAATGCACGCTTCGCGGCGGCGCGGGACACGTGCCCGTGACGTTCACCGGCGTTTCGCGGCCCTCCAGGCACCGGCTGTCTGTGGACGGTGTGCGGGTGGACCAGGCCGTCCACGGGAGGGACTTCTGGCAGGTCGCGCCGGAGGACGCCACCGGCGCCTTCTCCGTCACCTACAACATCCCGCTGGACGGAGACGGGCGCGGACGGCGAATGGTGTTTCAGGGAGAGTCTCCCGGGGACAGCCTTGACCGGGGCGCGAGCGGCTCCCTAAAATAGCCGGGTTGCGCCAACTTCTCGGGAACCCTGAATGAACCAGACCGCTTTTGACATCCGTTCGCTCTACATGCAGGGCCGTCCGGCCGTGTCCTTTGAGCTGTTCCCCCCGAAGACGCCGGAGGGGATGGAGAGCCTTTTTGACCAGCTTCAGGAGCTGGTGCGCTGCAAGCCCTCCTTTATCACGTGCACCTACGGCGCGGGCGGGTCCACCCGCGACCGCACACTGGAGGTGCTGCGCGCGATCCGGGAACGGCACCCGCAAATGCCGGTGGTCTCGCACCTGGCCTGTTCGGGGACCACCCGCGACGGCGTCCGGGCTTACCTCAGGTCCGCGCTGGACCTCGGCGTTGCCGGCATTGTCGCGCTCCGCGGCGACCCGCCGAAAGACGGAGCGCCGGAAACCCCGGAGTTCCGCCACGCCTCCGACCTGGTGGAGTTGATCCGCGCCGAGCATCCCTCGCTGGCCGTGCTGGTGGCGGGCTATCCGGAGACCCATCCGGAATCCACGTCGGTGGCCATGGACATCGAGCACCTGAAACGGAAAGTGGACACGGGCGCGGATGTGGTGGTGACGCAGCTCTTCTTCGACAACCAGGACTATTTCCGCTTCCGTGACCGCTGCGCCGATGCGGGCATCTCCGTGCCGATTGTGCCGGGCATCCTGCCCGTGACGAATTTGGCGCAGATCCGGCGCCTGACCGCCATGTGCGGCACGCACCTGCCCGGGCGCCTCCTGCGGCGGCTGGAGGTGCACCAGAACGACGAGGAGGGGCAGTACGCCGTCGGCGTGTACCACGCCGCCCGTCAGGCGGAGGAGCTGATCGCGGGCGGCGCGCCGGGCATGCACTTCTATGTGCTGAACAAGTCGCGCGCCGCGCTGCTCATCTGCCGCGCCCTGGCGCTCTTCACCCCTGTGGAGGAGTAGGCGTCCCGAAGCCACCAAACGCCCGGTGGAATGTCAACCTTTCTGAACAGAGGGCAAGCTGAACGCCCGCAGGGCATTCCCGCGAAGGATTTCACACATTTCCAATTCATCACACTGCCTCACGCGGGCCAGCTCGGCGGCCGTCAGGAGGACGTCGGCGGGCTCGCAGCGCTGTCCCCGGCGGGGCTGGGGGGCGAGGTAGGGGGCGTCGGTCTCCGCGAGCAGCCGGTCCAGGGGGACGACGGCGGCGGCGTCCCGGAGCTTTTGCGCCTTGGGAAAGGTGAGGTTGCCGGCGAAGGAGATGAAACAGCCCAGCTCCACAAAGGCCTCCGCGCTTTCCGGGCCGCTGCCAAAGCAGTGCATGACCACGGCGGCCAGGGCGGGCGTGTGGTCGCGCAGGATGGCGAGGCAGTCGGCGTCGGCCTCGCGGTTGTGGATCACCACGGGCTTGCCCAGCTCCGCCGCCAGGGCGAGCTGCCGCTCAAACGCGGGGCGCTGGACCGCGCGGGGGGAAAACTCGTTGAAGTAGTCGAGTCCGGTCTCGCCGAGGGCGACCGCCGCCGGATCGGCCGCCAGATCGCGGAGCCGGGAGAGGGCGCCGCCGTCCACGCCTTCGGCATGGTAGGGGTGCACGCCAACCACGGCAACCACGCCGGGCCGCGCCAGGGCAAGGGCCGCGGCGCTGCTTTCGAGGGTGTCCCCGACCACGGCGATCCAGTCGAGACAGTCGAGCGCCCGGTCCAGCACCTCCCCGCGGTCCCCGTCGAAACGGGGATCCTGCAGGTGGCAGTGCGTGTCGGGGATGCGGGTCACGCCGGGTCGTTCCTGCTGCGGCGCTTCTTCTTGCGCTTGCGCTTGGAGGCCGAGTCCCCCTGGGGTGCGTCGGCGTCGGCGGGCACGGGCTCCGCCGGCCGGGGGGCCGGGTCCCGCCGATCCGCCGGTGGCGGGGCATCCCCGGCGGCGCAGGGGGCGCCGCCACATCCCCCGCCGTCACTCCTGCGCTTCCGGCAGGCCTCGTACTGGTCGCTCTCGTAGCTGAGGCAGCACAGAAGCTTGCCGCACTGCCCGCTGATCTTGGCGGGATTGAGGGACAGGTTCTGGGCCTTGGCCATGCGCATGGAAATGGGGCGGAACTCCTCAAGAAAGCTCGCGCAGCACAGGGGGCGGCCGCAGGTGCCGAGACCGCCGGTGAGTTTGGCCTGGTCGCGCACCTGGATGTGCCGCAGCTCAATGCGGCTGCGCAGCTCGTGGGCCAGGTCGCGGACCAGTTCGCGGAAGTCCACCCGGTTTTCAGCCACGAAGTGGAACGTGATCCGGCTCTTGTCGTAGGAGCACTCCGTGTCCACCAGCTTCATGTCCAGATTGTGCCTCTCGATTCTCCTGCGGCACACATCCTGGGCGCGCTCCTCCTGCCGCTCGATGTCGCGCATGGTCTGCTCGTCCTCGGCAGTGGCGCGGCGCAGCACGCGCATGCGCACGCGGCGCGTCTCCTCGGGGGACCGGGGCTCCGGGGGCATCACGCAGACGCCCCACTCCAGGCCGTCCTCGGTGTGGACAACACAGGCGTCGTCGCGGTTGAGGGTCATCCCCTCGCAGAGGAAGGAAAGCACCCGCCTCGGCTTTCTGAGCCTGACGCGGACTATGTCCATTCGGTCGTCTCCTTTCAGACGTCACCCCGCAAGGGTGAAAAACAGGTCGCGAAGCACGCGCTTGCGGGCGATGTTGCGGTCAAGATAGCGCCACGCGAGGTCCACGGCCCCGATCTTCGCCGCCGGGTCGCCGGCGGCCGTTTTCAGCCGGGAAAGCTCGTCCCGGTTAAAGACGGCCTCCGCGTCGCCCGTGGCGGCGTACACCAGCTCGTCGCGGTACCACCCGTGAAACAGGCGGACATGCTCATACAGCTCCAGCCGGAAACGCCCGGCTACAAACGCCTCCAGCAGCTCCTTCTCCCGCCGGGTGGTCTCCTCCCCCTCCGATTCGGCGTCGTCCTCGTCGCCGGGGATGCGGCCCGCGGCCTCCTCGATCTTCTTCTTCATCTGCTCCAGATAGGCGTCGAATTCCTCGGACAGGGTCAGGGGGTCATCCCCCTGCTTCAGCCGCCGCACCACGGACAGCACCGCCTGCCGCCGCTCGCCGCGGCACAGGTCGAGGGCGCGGCTCATCTGCCCCTGGGAGAGGGCCGCGATGGTGTCCGCCGCGTCGGCGGACAGGCCCCGCTGCTCCCAGAGCAGGCCGGCCACGGTTTCCCGGGGCAGCATGCCGAACCGCACCCCCTGGCACCGGGACCGGATGGTCGGCAGGAGCTGCCGGGGCACGTCGGTGAGCAGGATAAACGTGGTGCTGGTCGAGGGCTCCTCAAGGGTCTTGAGAAACTTGTTCTGGGCCGCCTCGTTCATCCGGTCGGCCTCTTCGATGACATAAACGCGCCGCCGCCCCTCGAAGGGCCGGTAGGCCGTCGTGTCGCAGATTTCCTCGACCACCTGCGTCTTGATGATGCGTGTCTTGCCTGTGGGCTCGATCAGTTTGACGTCCGGGTGGTTCCCCGCGCCGATCTTCGCGCAGGGCCGGCACTGGTCGCAGGCGTCCCCGGTCCCGCCGCCGCCGTCGCAGTTCAACGCCTTGGCCATTTCGAGGGCGGCCAGGCGTTTTCCCACGCCGGAGGGCCCCCACAGCAGCAGCCCGCCGGGCACACGTCCCTTGCGCACAATGTTGCGCAGGAGCCGGACGCCCACCTCCTGGTCTCTGACAGCGGAAAAACCCATGCTCATCCCGGCGGCTGCGGGGCCGCAACCCGTTGTGTTCTAGCGTGTTTCGATCAGACGGTCCACCCGGAGGCGGACCGCTGTGGAAACCTCCTCCACGGGGGCGGAGGCGTCAATGATTGTAATACGTTCCGGCTCCGCCCGCGCAATGTCCAGAAAGGCGGCGCGGACCCGGTGGTGAAAGTCGGCCGATTCCCCCTCGATGCGGTCCAGGACGCCGCGTTTCCCGCTGCGCGCCAGCCCGTCCTCCGCCGGAAGGTCAAGCAGCAGCGTGCAGTCGGGCGCCAGCCCGCCGGTCGCGAGGCTGTTCAGGGTGCGTATCTGGTCCGGCGCGAGGCCCCGGCCGCCGCCCTGATAGGCCAGGGTCGAGTCGCAAAACCGGTCGCAGAGCACCACGTCGCCCCGCTCCAGGGCGGGGCGGATCACGGCGTGGACATGTTGCGCCCGCGCCGCGGCGTACATCATCAATTCGGAAAGGGGGGAAATGGCGCCGGTCGCCGGGTCCAGCAGGAGGCCGCGCAGCGCCTCGGCCAGCGGCGTGCCACCCGGCTCGCGGGTGGTGACCACCCGGCATCCGCGCCGCTCCAGATGTCCGGCCAGCAGATGGAGCTGCGTGGTCTTTCCGCAACCCTCGACCCCCTCCAGCGTGATGAAAAGCCCCCTCATTCCCCGGTCACCCCCCGGCGCGCCGCGCGCCCTTCGGCGAAGAACGCCTCCAACCCGGCGCTGTCGCCCCCCCGCAGCAGCCGGATGAAGATCTCCAGCCGCTCCCCGTATTCGGAAAGGCTCTCCAGAAGGGCCTCCCGGTTGGTGAGGCAGATATCCCGCCAGACCTCCGGCGGACCGCCCGCGATGCGGGTCGTGTCCAGAAAGCCCCGGCCCACGACGTCGCGGGTCAGGGGGGCCGCCCCGGCCAGCGCGGCCAGCGCGGCGGCGGCGACATGGGGCAGGTGGCTGGTGCGCGCGAGGAGCGCATCGTGAAGCTGCGGCGCGATGGGCGCAACGCGCATGCCGACGGCCTCCCACAGGCGGCGGACGGTGTCCACCGCCGCAGGGTCCAGCCCGGGGCTGTCCTCCAGAAGGCAGACGGCCCCCTCGTAGAGGTCGGCGCGGCCGTGCTCGGGACCGGCGTTCTCGCTGCCCGCCATGGGGTGGCCGCCCACAAAGCGGCGCGGCGACGGCCAGGTTCCGGCGGCATGGGCGCAGATGACGCCCTTGGTGCTCGCCACATCCGTCACCACCGCCGCCGTTCCGCGCAGGGCGTCCATGAGGGGGGGCACCGCCGCCGCGGGCACCGCCAGCACCACCAGCTCCGTCCCCGCCGCCAGGTCCGCGGGAGCGTCCGCAATCTCGTCTATCGCCCCCAGCCGCAGCGCGGTTTCTAGGGTCTCGCGCCGGCGGCCGGCGCCGACAACACAACGGGCCAGCCCGCGTTTCTTCAGGGCCAGCCCGAGGGAGGCGCCCAGCAGTCCGACGCCCGCAATGCCTATGCGTTCAAATCCCGGGCTCATCCGTCTCTCCCCAGCGCCGCGACGGCCTCGGCCACAGTGAAACGGCCCAGGTACAACGCCCGGCCGACAATCGCCTCGTCCACGCCGTCGGCGGCGAGCTCCCGGGCCTTCCGCAGGTCGTCCAGCGAGGACACGCCCCCCGAAAGCGTGACCGGCACGCCCGCCGCGCGGGCCACGGCGCCGGTCGCCGCGTGGTTGGGGCCCTTCATCATGCCGTCGGAAAGAATGTCCGTGTAGATGATGCGGGCCGCGCCCGAGGCGGCGGCGGTGCGGGCGAAGGCTTCGGCGTCGGCGTCGGTGTCTTCCATCCACCCCGACAACGAGACCTTGCCCTCACGCGCGTCAATCCCCACCGCGACCCGACCCGGATGGGCCGCGCAGGCGGCCTGGAGGAGTTCCGGGTCGCGGAAGGCGGCGGTGCCGAGGATGACCAGGGCGGCGCCGGCGTCAAGGACCGTCTCGATGGTGTCAAGGGAGCGGATGCCCCCGCCGACCTCAAACCGCACGCCCTCGCGGGCGAGGGCGCGCAGCTCGCCCAGCACACAGCAGCGGCCCCCCCGCGCGCCGTCGAGGTCCACGACATGGACCACCGCCGACGCGGGGTCGGCCCCCGCGTCCTCCAGATCCCGCCACCAGGCCAGCGCCTGGGCGACGGGGTCCTCGGAGAACACTGTCTCCTGCCCGTAGTCGCCCTGGACCAGATTCACGCACCGGCCCCCGCGTATGTCCACGGCGGGGACAATGCGGACAGTCATGACACGGCGGCCAGGGTCTGCTTCGCCTGTTCCACGAGGGCGGCGAAACCGGCCTTGTCGGAGACGGCGATTTCGGCGAGCACCTTGCGGTCCACCTCGATGTTGGCCTTGCGCAGGCCCTCCATGAAGCGGTTGTAGGACAGGCCGTTGGCCCGGGCGCCCGCGTTGATGCGGGCGATCCACAGCGCGCGGAACTCGCGCTTGCGCACGCGCCGGTCACGGTAGGCGTACATTCCCGCGTGGGCGACCGCCTGCTGGGCGGTCTTGTTCAGCCGGTGGTGGCTGCCGCGGTAGCCGGAGGCCAGCTTCAGGATTTTCTTGCGCCGCCGGCGGGAGGCCGGATTGTTTGTGGCTCTGGGCATGGTTCACACCTTTCTTCGCCGCCGCGGGCGGGACCGCCGGGGTCCGCCGCGCCGCGCGGCCGGTTCGCTTCAGTTAGGCGTTCGGGAGCATCCGCTTCACGCGCTGGTTGTCCGCTGCGGCCACCAGGGTGGCATGGCGCAGGTTGCGCTTGCGTTTCGGGGTCTTGGACGACATCAGGTGACGCGCATACGCCTTGTTGCGCTTCACCTTTCCGTTCGCCGTCACCTTGAACCGTTTCGCTCCGCTCCGGCTCGTCTTGATCTTCGGCATGTCATTGCCTCCATGTGTTCTTGGCGCGGCCCGGGCGCAAAAAGAGGAACGCATCTCTCCGCGCACCGCCGCTGGTTCATCGTTCTCGCGCACCGGCCCGGGGGGCCGTCCCGCCGGATCAGGCCTTCGGCGGCGCCGCCGCCTTCACCGGGGTGAGCATCAGGCTCATTGAGCGCCCTTCAAGTCGTGTGTCCGAGGGCCGGTGGTCCTCCACGAAGAGGTCCTTGGCGGCCTCCAGCACCTGCTGGAGCACGGCCCGGCCGAATTCGGGGTGCGACGCCTCGCGGCCCCGGAACATGACCGTCACCTTCACCTTGAACCCCTCGCCCAGGAACTCCCGGACATGGGTGACCTTGTTTTCCAGGTCGTGCTTGTCAATCTTCGGCCGGAACCGGATCTCCTTCGCCGTCACCGTGTGCTGGTGCTTGCGCGACTCCCGCGCCCGGCGCTTCTGCTCGTACCGGTACTTCCCGTAGTCCATGATCCGGCAGACCGGCGGGCTCGCCTTCGGCGCCACCTCCACCAGGTCGTACCCGCGCTGCTCGGCCTCCTGGAGCGCGTCCCGGGGACTCATGATCCCCAGCTGCTCGCCCTCCTCGTCAATCACGCGCACCTGACGGGCGCGGATCTGGTCGTTCACGCGGATCCCGTCGTCCTTGTCCTTCCTTCCTGGGATTATGTTCCTGTCTCCTTCTTCCCGGACCGCCCCGGGATGTGCCGGCCGCGACACCCGCGGGCACCAAGCCCGCCGCGCCGCGGCAAAAAAAAGCGGCGGAAAGACACGCTTGTCCTTCCGCCGCAAAACGCGCAAACACACTTCACGCCTTTCACGCAACCAAGCGCAGCAAACACGGGATATGCCCGGCCGCAGCATGGTGAGGACACAGTCCTTCTTGTCGGGACGGCCGCGTCGCCGCGCCGTCCACCCCGAAGCATACCAAAAAACCGCCAAACCCGTCAACTTCCCGGCGCACGCTTCCCAAGCCCCACGCCTGCGGGGGACGCCGTAGCGCCGCCGTCCCGGCGGCCTTGTCTTCGGGGCTCGCGCCAGACCGGCGGTTGGAACGAAAGACAAGGCCAGCGGGACGCTGGCGGTACGGGGCGGGCATGTGGGGGGACCGTAGCGTCGCCGTCCCGGCGGCCTTGTCTTCGGACCTCACGCCAGTCCGGCGGCGGGAACGGAAGACAAGGCCAGCGGGACGCTGGCGGTACGGCAGGGACAGAAGACACGGCAGGCGGGACGCCTGCGCTAGTGCGGCGGCCAGGCGGGGGCTGTTCCGTAGCGCCGCCGTCCCGGCGGCC